>CAVRWR010000216.1:0-16754 GCA_963724445.1 uncultured cyanobacterium
CGTTAAGTCCGAAACGAAGGATAGAAAGGCATTATAGGCTGGAGGAGATTTTCAGGTATAGTAGAGAAAATTTAGAGAGTGTAGATCAACAAATGTTGGATTGGTGGGTCAAAAATTTTGCCAGTTGTCAATTGGGAGATGAACGCTTAAACAACCGAGCCTTCTCGATTGGGAAAACTTTGAGTCAGGGATTTGGAAAAGCCTTCTCAGAAGTATTTTCTGGAGCCAGAGAGTTAAAAAGGGCTTATGAATTTTTGCCAACCCGAAAACAAAGTTTAGCAAGATAATCGAGCCACACTGTCAGATGACAACTGCCGCCGTGGAGGAATATGATGTGGTCTTATCAGTAGGAGATACGACCTTTTTGGATTATCGCAGCATTAAGCTGAAAAGGGAAGGTTATGGTCCCACAGGCAATGGAGGGAATGGTCTAATTCTGCATAGTGCCTTGGCAATTGAACCAGAAAAAGGACAAACCTTGGGATTACTATGGCAAAAACTTTGGAATCGGGAACACAAGCCCAAACCCCCCAAGGATGAAACTCCCAAGCAGAAAAAGCAACGACAGGCTCAAAACCGAAAAAGGGCACGTCAACGACCCTTTGCCGAGAAAGAATCTTATAAGTGGGTAGAAGCTCTCTGTGCTGTGGATAAGCAAGTAGAAGGGAACACAAGAGTGATTCATGTCTTTGACCGAGAAGGGGATATTGCCGAAGTCTTTGACCAAGTCCGTCAACTGAAACACACAGGAGTTGTAGTAAGAGCTGCCCATAACCGCAGTTTAGACAAAAACAGCTCACGCCTCTGGGCGAAAATGGAGTCAGAACCAATTCGATTTGAACAAGAAATTGATGTCCCAGCGACGGCTAATCGTCAAGGGAAAAGAACCAAACTAGCAGTAAGATTTGGTAAGGTTAACCTGCGAACTCCTTATCGCTTTGATAATCGTGACCCGTTTCCAGTTTATGCCGTTTATGCCACAGAAATCGATTGTCCCGAAGGGGAAACCCCTCTTTCGTGGATGCTTCTAACGACAGAATTGGTGGAAAATGCCCTCATGGCTGCTACCATCTTGCGCTGGTACACTTATCGTTGGCGGGTTGAAGACTATCATCAAATTTTGAAGTCTGGTTGTCAAAGTGAACGCTATCGACTGGCTGCTGTAGGCATGAAGACCTTGTTGGGCTTTTTAAGTGTCATCGCTGTGGAACTATTACAGGTTACTTATCTCCATCGAACCCAACCCGAGGCTCCTGCGATCGCTATCCTCAATTCAGTTCAGCTTGAAGTCTTAAAAGCCAAGGCTAGGCAAAAACTCCCGACCCTTTTAACTGTTGCTTGGGCAGTGGAAGCTGTTGCTTATCTGGGGGGCTATCTCGAACATCGTCGGAAGACTCCCATTGGAATCCAAGTTCTTTGGCGTGGTTGGTTAAAATTACACGACCTTTGTGAAGGCTGGGAGCTTGCCCGAAACACTTAACGGGAAAAGTCATCTTGTAATCTTCTGCCAATACTAATTGCTCCTCGTATCGTTAGATCTAGATCGGGAAACTCCTCTCGCGCTACCTCACTTGCAGAGTAGATTGATGCCCCTGATTCATTTACAATGACCTTGATTGGCTGCTGCTCAATTTCCCGTAATACCTCCCCCACAAATTGATCTGTTTCCCGAGATGCCGTACCGTTGCCGATGGCAATTAATTCGATCTGATATTTAGTAATTAAGTCTTTAACCGTATGTGCAGCCTGTTTTCTTTTGCCCTCTCCTGAATGGGGAAAGATTGCCTGATATTGAAGAAATTTTCCCGTGTCTGATAACACCACTGCTTTACAGCCAGTGCGAAAGCCAGGATCGAGCGCTAGGGTGGGTTTTCTGCCCGCAGGAGAAGCCAGTAAGAGATTGCGTAGATTTGCTTCAAAAGTTTGGATTGACTCTAGATCTGCATATTCTTGGCGATCGCTTTTAATTTCACGAATTAAAGACGGCTTTAACAAGCGATTGAAGGCATCCTTGAGCATTGTTTGGTAAAATTCTCTTATACTGGGCGACTTAGTACTTATTTCTCGCTCTGCTAAATAAGCCATTACCACCGACTCATCAAAAGCAATGTCAACACTCAGTATCCCTTCTGCTTCTCCACGATATAGAGCTAAAATATTGTGGGGCGGAATTTTACTTACCCCATAGTTATAGTCGCGATACATCTCATATTTGGTACTGCCTGCGGGATGACCATCTTTAATTTGAGAGACAAAAATACCCCGTTCAAACAAGTATTGCCGCAAATAAGCCCTGATGTCTGCTTTGTCTGCCACCTGTTCGGCTAGAATATCCGCTGCCCCTGCTAAAGCCTGTTCTAAGGTTTCTACTCCCTGTTCTCGGTCAAGATATTTCTCTGCCTCCGAACTCAAAGAAATATTGCCTATCTGGGGTTTATTCTGTGCCGCAATCCAATCTGCTAGGGGCGCAAGTCCTTTTTCTTTGGCAATGGTCGCCCTAGTGCGTCGTTTGGGCTTATAGGGTAGATAAAGATCCTCTAGTTCGGTCTTATTGAGACAGACTGCTATTTTTGCCTCTAATTCAGCCGTTAGCTTGCCCTGAGAGCTTATTTCGGCAACTATATTCTCTTTACGTTTTCCCAGTTCGTCTAGATAGGTATAGCGCTCAAAAATATCCCTTAGCTGCACTTCGTCTAATGAACCTGTCTGTTCCTTGCGATATCGGGCAATAAAAGGTACCGTTCCTCCATCTAGCCAAAGATCTAAAGCATTATTGACGTTGCGAGGGGATAAAGAAAACTCTTGAGCAATTAACTGCCGAATATCAGTCATGGAAACCTAGAAACTATGCTGTTAGTAAGACATCCTTGATTATAAACTGTCTTTCGCATTAGCTTATCGTAGCAGAAGGCTTACAGGAAACAGAACAGCTAACCAATAGGAAATGCTGTGGCGATCCGCGCTTAGAAAACGAAAAAATGAGCAATATTCACCATTGATACTCGGAGCTACAAAGGGCTAGCTCGGCAGGTGTAGTCAGAAGTCAGTCGGGCAACCTAGTTGTAAGTAAGTGGCGTAATCTATCTTTCGATTGTTGGGAGCAAGATCCAAAGCGCGATAATGGAAGCACACGTTATATTGCTCTTAGCAATTAAAGTCGTAAGATGTCACGAGGCTTTAGATTCTATTGCCGATTGAATAGTTGTTGGTTCTTTGGCAGCAGACCATCCTTTGTATCTGGCTACTGTGAGTAAAACAAACAGCAGATCTAATGCTACTATTCCAGCGACAACTGATTGAGAACCACCTGTGACAAAACCATAGCTGTGCAACCCAGTACCCAGGACGAAGTTGACTCCATACCACGCCATTAGGACTGCATTAAAAGCAACTACGCTAGTAACAGCCATGCCAAAATCCTTGAGCCAGCCAACTAAGCGACCATGGAGGGGAACAACGTAACACATTAGGGCAATCAAAGCCCAGGTTTCTTTAGGGTCCCAACCCCAGAAACGTCCCCAGGAGAAATGCGCCCAGATACCGCCCAAGATAATGCCCGTAGTCAACAGTAAGACTCCTGCTTGCAGCACGCCATAGTTCCATTGAGACAGGCTGCGAATTCTGGTTTTTGCTTCGGGTGCAAACAAATAATGTCCCAGTAGAATATGACCTAAGCCAAATGCTAAAGCAAAGCTAGCATAGCTTAGGGTAATGGTTGGGACATGAATGCTCAACCAGAAATTGTCTCTTAATACGGGTACTAAAGGCGAGATCGTGGGGTCAAGTACCGCAGGTAAGCTGTCTGCCAAGATTAAACAGAGTATAGATAGTGGTGCAGCCGCCAGTAAGTAGTATTTTGCTCGATAGATCGACTCAAATAATAGAGCGATCGCCATAATGCCAAAACTAACCCAAATCACAGATTCATACATATTGGTTACGGGAGGACGACCTGCAATTTGCATCCTGTCGATAAATCCAGAGGCGTGAATCAGTAATCCTCCCGCAAAAATACCG
This sequence comes from uncultured cyanobacterium, assembly GCA_963724445.1. GTDB lineage: Bacteria > Cyanobacteriota > Cyanobacteriia > Cyanobacteriales > Xenococcaceae > Waterburya. The sequence goes on from CAVRWR010000216.1 coordinate 4,018, forward strand.
CTTGCACCCCAGTAGAAATCTAAGGCTTCAATCCACAGCACTCCTGCCATCATTACAAAACCCAAGCCATAGATCATCCAGGCTTTAGCAAAGAAGTGGAGGCGATAAAATCTAACCTCTCTGTTTAAAGTTGCTATCGAAGGATAGACATTGGGGCTAAGGGCAGCTAAGTTGTTTCGTAGCTGACTGGCGATGGTATCCAGACTTTCTACTGCTGCGGGGCTGTTGCGGTATGTCTGTTTAAGATTTTGATAATTAGTTTTAATTGTCTCAACTACGGGCAAAGGATAATAGCTGGTCGCTTCATCAATACTCAGCCATTTACCTTTAACGTCACTAGGATGGGGTATGAGGGGTAAGCGATCGCTACCTACTGTAGCAATAATTAAAGCCAAGCGTTCTTCAATAGTTAAGGCTTCTTGCTCGTCTCTATTTAGAGTAAGATCTTTCGCCTGTTTTTCTCTAACGGCTACGATTGTTGAACCTAGAGGCGATCGCATCAGTTCGGCAAAGGTAAAGTACTTTCTTTCGGGAGTCGAGTCCCAACTCGGTTTTCAACGGGCGATAGTTAAATAAAATAAACGGTTCTTCGTTCCAATCGCGGTTATTTGACCACAAAGACAAATAGGTTTGAAGATAGTCTAGTTTTGCGCCGTCTGTCGCCTGATAGTTTGCTCTGCCGTGAATTTGAATTACGGTTTCCCTGGCAACGGTATCCAGTGGTTTTTTTCTTCCGTCTAGCTGTACGGGAATATTTCTAATTGATTCTAGAGGAGATGCTTGAAATTGACTAAAGGGAGTGATAAAAACAACAATTCCTAGTAACAGTCCGATAATAAATTTTAGTAGTTTCATAACACTTATTTGCTGATGTCCGATCTGGAGATAATAAAACTTAAGAAGCGATCGCCGACTGGCGCTGGCATTACTGGCTAGCCAGAGGATACGAGTTTTAGAACCCACACTCGATCGCTTTCTACGGCGCGAACAATTAAGACACCGTTGTCAGTTCAGCTTCGCTGTTCTTAGAGGTTTTTTCTGTAGCTGTAACTAGTTTTTTGCGATCTGACTTAGGGAATTTGCGGGTTAAGGCTGGGGCATAAAACATTACGGTAATACCCAAAATAACCAAAGCTGAACCAATCCAAGTGAGAGCCGTTACCCAGGCAGGTTCTCGTTTTACCTGTAAGGTGGACTGTTGCAAATCTCCTGGATTCCATGAGGCTTGAGCGATTTTCCAACCCTTGTACCAGGTAGGATGGTTCATCCACACTTTCCGCTGTTCGACATTGTTACCGTCTTCAATACGGATTTTGCTCGTCCACATGGCAACGGATTCCGAACCTTCATTGCGATCGACGATAAAGTCTTCCAGCTTAATACCAAAGGGGATCTGATACAGTTTGGGACTAAAAGCGGCATAGATTTCGCGACTCCCATCCTGAATCGCGCTAGCTTCTCCCCAGGGTAGCCAGGTTTCTTGACCCGATGGAGTTTTAACTAGCAGTGCTGGTGAACTCTGAACTTGATCGCTAGTTGCTATGACAATTTTCCTCTGTACTTGAGCATAGGGTAAATATTCGTCCAAGGTAATCTCAAAATCTGCCCAGCCAGGAGTTACTGCTTGCCCTTGAGCTAAAGTTCCCGACTTAAATTTAGTGGAGGACTTGGCAGCATAGTAAAGCTGGTTTTCCGCTGCAATGACTCTAAAGTAATCTCTGGTTTCTGGAGATTGAACCTGATAGTCAAGAGCAAGATCGGTGATTGATTCTCCTGAAATTAGGGTGCGAACGGGAGGAAAATCCTGCTTGCCAAAGATAAACCAGCGTTCTTTGCCTTGGGGGGAAGTAACATCTAGAGTTATGGCAGGGTTGTTAAAGTCTGGCGATGCGGTGCCAGGCTGTTTGTTGCTGTCTAGTCTGAAATTAGGATAAAAATCAATTAGAGAAATTGTTATATCCTTAGCTTTGATTGTTTTTCCTATATTTGCCTTGACATCAATTGTCTTTGGCTTTGATGGGATGGCGATCTCTAATTCGCCCCAAGGATGCCGATCATTTTTATCAGGATGCAATAAACGCTCTAGTTCTGCATCATGATCAACCATAATTAGCTCTAATTCCGCAGGACCTAAGCTCACCTTACTGTAAATATTGGGAGAGGCGACTAGGGTACGTTCGATAGTCTGACCCATGCGATCGCTTGCTAGACTTAATCTTACTCCAGGATTATCGACTGCTCCTCCTGAGCCAAACTTGATTTCTTGTACTGCCCTGTCGGTATATGCCTCAAGCTCTAACCCCGCAATGTATCTCGGACTAACCGAACCATCCTGTTTGACAAATACACTCCCCTGCTTTACTTCTCCCGCAGCGTTAACTACCTCTAATAAATCTCCTTGAACTCTCAGGCGATCGCTGGCACCACTGTCAGTCCTCACCAGCAACATACCCTCCATCCCCAAGTGAATTACCGCCGCCGACCCAGCAATAATCACAATCAAGCCAAAATGAGTTAAAGCGAAGCCAACTTTTCTGGCTCCCCGCCAAGGATAGCGAGATAGGGCAGATATTCCCAGATTGACTGCCAGCATAAACATTAATGCCCCAAACCAGGGACTTTTATATACTTCTTGCTGTACGGTAGTCGAACCTACTTGAGATTCATAAAAGGTAGCCCAAATCAAAATACCAATAATGGTACTCAATAGGGGTACAGCCAATTTTATTGAGCCAATGAAGCGAACAATTCGATCAAGCATAGATATTTGGTTATTAATTATTGAAGGCGATTTTAATTTTTCCAAGGTGTTTATTTAGTTTTATTCAATACACTTATTAAGTATCAACAATTAAATATTTACTAATTATAGGAATGTCTAAATATTGATATTTTCTTAACAAGTTTTAACAAAGACTTCGGCGCTAACTAAATATTAAACTCTCGAATTTAAACTACGAAATAAAACTAATAATAGTTATAAAGGAGTTGGACAAAACAGTAACTATTGTTACAAAAAACAGGGGATTTACGATTCAAGAATATATCATGCCTTCACTGTAGCCATTATGCAAATGTTTTTATCTGGAGTATTTTGCGGGCAACAAAGGTTAATCTATCAGCAAAATTTACAGGTAGGACCAGCCGCAATGTAAAAAAAGCATCAATTAAATTCGAGAATCAAATAGTTAATAAAATAAAGTATATTTGGTTACAAAATATGTTTTGAACCTATTCTATAAGTCTAAAGATAGATATGAATTTTCCTGATATTCAAGTGAAAGATTATCTATCCTTTTTAAGGGAAAATAATAATATTCATCATTAATTTAACCAAGCAATTTACAGTTGAAAATCTGTTGCAAATCTATAATTATTTAGTCGAATCAAAGCTATTTATCAGTAACTAAAAGGAGAACAATAAATAATGTCATTACAGGTAGAGGTATTAGAGCAAAGCTTTGAGGAGATCAAGCCCCAGGCTAATGAATTTGTCAGTAGTTTTTACGAAAATCTATTTACTGCAAATCCTGAAGCCAAACCTTTGTTCGATACTACTGATATGGAAGCTCAAAAGAAGAAGCTGTTGAGTTCTTTGGTACTAGTAGTAGAAAATCTGCGTCAGCCCGATGCCTTGGATGGTGCATTAAGAGGTTTAGGAGCGCGTCATGTTAAGTATGGAGCGTTACCGGAACACTATCCCTTAGTAGGCAGTGCATTGCTAGCGACTTTTGAGCAATATCTTAAAGAACAGTGGACACCAAATGTTAAGCAAGCCTGGACAGATGCTTATGTTGCTATCAGTGAAATCATGCTCGATGGTGCGGATTATTCTGAAGCCGAGATTGCCCTTCCTACTCCTGGTACTCCTGAAGCAAAAGCAGAAGCAGGACTTCAGGTAGAGCTTCTAGAACAAAGTTTTGAGGAAGTAAAGCCTAATGCCGATGAATTTGTCGGTAGTTTTTACGATAATTTGTTTACCGCCAATCCTGAAGCAAAACCCTTATTTGAGCATACTGACATGGCAAGTCAAAAGAAAATGCTGCTGAATTCATTGGTCATGGTGGTAGAGAATTTGCGTAAGCCTGATGTCCTAGATAAAGCCTTAAGAGGCTTGGGGGCGCGTCATGTCAAATACGGCGCATTGCCCGAACATTATCCATTGGTGGGAAGCGCTCTACTCACTACTTTTGGGCAATATCTGGGGGATAAATGGACTCCTGATGTTAAACAAGCCTGGGTTGGCGCTTATGGAGCGATCAGCGAGATTATGTTAGATGGTGCAGACTACACTCAAACAGATATTGCTCTTCAGCCAGAACCTGAATCTAGCAATACAGAAATTACTGCCCCTGAAGCGCGATCGGTAAGTAACTCAGCAAGTAGTTCAGCAGTTAGTCAGGCTAGTTCCTCTGAATCGACATTTAAGCATGATTCTGGAAAAGCAACTGTAGCGGCTTTTGCTGGTGGAGGCATCATGGCAATCATTGCGACTATCTTAGCTTTGCTGTTTTAAGGAATAGAAATGGCAAGAAATTTAAGGCGGGGCTTGCGACCATTTGCATTATTAAATTCTAAGTTTGTCATTATTGGTGCAATGGCGATTCTTTTGCTGTGGCTGGGTTCGGCTTTTGCCTTAGACAGTCAAAGTGTTTTCTTGCCTGGAGAAACTTCTGACGGTCATGTTTTGTTTGAGACTTCATGTAAGTCCTGTCATGAGGGTTTTAAGCCCGTCAGCAATGATACTTGCAATCGTTGTCATGAGGCAGAGATGGCAGAGGATATTCATGGAGCCAAAAAGTTTCGCGATCCACGTTGGGCAGAGTTACGGGAAAACATTGACGTACTTACCTGCACTGCCTGCCACAGAGAACATGAACATATGTTTGGCAGAGGAGTGAACCTTAAGCCAGATCTGTGTATGGCTTGTCACCAAGGAGTAATTGAAGGAGAGTTGGCAAGCCATAATGATTTTGCCCCAGATGGTTGCTGGACTGCTGGCTGTCATAATTTTCACGATCATCGCTCGATTTCCACGGCATTTTTGCGTACTAATCTCGATCAACCTTGGATGTTACCGAAACCTGCACTACCCAATATAACTGTGACACCGAAGCTAGATACTGCTCCCAAACCAGATTTAGATCGGGAGTTCTTGGGAGGAAAGACATGAAAGGGATGAAGGAAAAGGGCAAAGAGATAAAGAGATGGTTTGGCGTAATTTCTTGGTGCTTAGTATTTTTTACTTCCTATATATTTTCCGATGCAGTATTAGCAGATAGTCTGAGTAAGACTCAATTAAATAAGATCGAGCAGCAATGGCAAACTAGCGCTCACGCTTTAGCGGAAGTGAACTGTTCTAGCTGTCATCAAAATCAGGAGACTAAGGCATTTATCCCTAAGCCAACGCAAGAAAGCTGTAAAAGTTGTCATGAAAGCAGCGTTGATACTTTTCTTTTGGGCAAACACGGTATCCGTACTCTAGAAGGACTATCTCCTCTGACTCCTGCCATGGCTCATTTGCCAATGAGAAATAGTTCCTTAGATAAGCAAATGAACTGTAATACCTGCCACAACGTCCACACCGTTAACACCTATGAGGCTGCGGTAGATTCTTGTCTGACTTGCCACAGCGATCGCCATTCTCTCAACTACAAAAATTCTGGTCACGCCAAGATTTTTCAAGAAATCGGCACTTTGCCTCGTCCCAACCAAGACGCAGTTACCTGCGCTACCTGCCACTTACCCAGGGAAGTCTCTGGGGACAAGGTGCTAGTTAATCATAATAATACCTATACACTCAAGCCACGCGATCGCATGGTGCAGGAGGTCTGTATGAATTGTCATGGTGTAGAACACGCCTACAACAGTATCTTCGATGATGAGTTAGTCGAAGCTAACTTTGCTCGCCCACCTAATCAAAAATTGCCTACCTTTGAACTGGTGCGCGATCACGAACAGAAAAGGTCGGGCAAAGGGAATTAATTGTCTTATTGCGCGACGCTATTCCACAATACTCAACCTGTTAATTAACCAAATACTATCTTAACAATGAATAATCTAATTCAGAGGGTCAGAACCCAAACAATCGGTTTAATTGCTCTTGCCATCACAATTTGCTTTACCGCGATCGCCTGTAGCGGTGGAGGCTCAACTCAAGCAGCAGGGAGCATTTCTCCTGAAGTAGCAGTGGACTATGTTCATACGGTATTAATGGCAGACAGAACCGCATATACCAAGCACGTCGTTAGTAGACTGAAAAAATTAGAAGGAAAAGACAAACCTGACGGCGTGATCGACGCTGAAGCAACTGAAGGTTGGGAGCAAACTGGCGGTGTACCCCTTCCTGCCCAAATGTTTCGTTTGGGTTCAGAAGTGGCAGCGGAAACTGCTGATGAAAAAGGCATTGGCTTAACCTATAACCTAATTTCCACCTGGAATATTAACGATAGTCACTCCCCAAAGTCTGAGTTTGAGAAAAAGGCAATGGAATCAGTCAACGAAACTGGTGAAGCATATAAGGAATATCAAGAAATTGGTGGTCAGAAATACTTCTCTGCTCTTTATCCTGATAAGGCTGTAAGCGAAGCCTGCGTCAGTTGCCATAATACTCACCCCGTTCACCTAGAACGCTATCCCGACAAGAAATTTAAGCTGGATGATGTGATGGGAGGGATTATTATTAACCTGCCGATTGAGGAAACCTAAATTAACCTAGATTAAAGCTGTAACCGTATTAACTGTAAGGTGGGTTAGACCGATTTAACAAATAAAAACAATCTCATTGTAATTAGTCGTAGCCCACCATTTTTTTGTATTTAGATCTGACAACTGTTAACTGAAAATGAAGCCTACATTTTCTACCTTAATTATTCTCACTTTAATATCCGCAGCGGTTTTAGCGCCTTTTGCTGTCAGCCCGATTTATATACCAATTCTGCGAGAACAAGCCTTTGACGTTTTGTACTTTTTACAAGCCAATCTTTATAAACAGATAACTGGCTATATATCTTTGGCATTTGTAATTTTCGAGATGGTTTTGACTGCTCGCAAAAGAGGAAAAGGTTGGAAGATCAAGCTTTCCGTACCTGGTTCAATGCAGCTTTGGCGTAAATTGCATATTTTCTCAGGTGTCGGCTTGTTAGCAATAGTTCTCATCCATACCGTTGGCGTAGCAGGAATCAACTTCAACGCTATTTTTCTGTGGGTGTTCTTTGGTACAAGTCTCTCCGCTTTAGTAGGAGTGGTAGCCGAAACAGGAGTCTTAGAATCATCTCAGAAGCGGTTCTTGCCCATGTTCAAGATGGTAACTGCTGATGGCAAAAAAATTCCAGGAATTTCTAAAGGCAACATGATTCGAGGTATGCGAACCTTTTGGTTAAGTACTCATATAATCCTAGTCGGTATCTTTTTTGTCATGCTGGCTTTCCATATATTTTTAGCTTATTACTACCAGTAGCCACTAAAATTCATTAGATTAATACATGACTTTAGATATTCAAATTCTAGAAAACAGCTTTAATAAAATTAGAGATCAATGCTGTAGAATTTTCTGCTAGCTTTTATGAGCGGCTCTTTACCCATTATCCAGAGTTAAAACCCCTGTTTAAAGATGCGAATCTTGCTTGCTCAAGAGAAAAAACTCATTGCCTCATTAGCAATAATTGTCGAGAATTTGCGGAATCCAGAACAGCTAACTATGGCGCTAAAAAGTTTGGGCGCATATCATCAAGAACTAGGTACTCTTAATGAACACTATCCCCTCGTCGGAAAAGCTTTAATCGAAACCTTCGCTGAATATTTAGAGCGTAGCTGGAACCAGCAGACAGAAAAAGCTTGGCTAAGTGCCTATGGTTTAATTACTAAGTTGATGCTTGAGGGAGCTAAAAATCCAGAAGCCTATTTGGGAGGAGAATTAACTTTTTATGAATGGCTAGATTTATATGGAGAATCTTCTCCTTCAGTCAAAGAAATGATTGTTGACACAACTCATTTTAAATATCGTAATCATCAGGCTGCCCATGATTCAATTTAACTAAAGATTAACTATCGTTCAAGCTCAAGCTGGAAAATTAATTATGAAACGCCGAGAATTTATCAATTGGGCTGAAATAGGTCTAATCGCTAGCTATTTTCCCGTTGCCTTAGTTGCCTGTACCGATAACGCTGATGCCAATAAATCTTCTGATGCAGCTACTGCTAGTTCTGAAGAATTTATCTCTTTGGGGACTCGCGCCCAGCTACAGGAAACAGGATTTCTTCTGAATGAAGAATCCAAAATTATGGCAATCGAAGATAATAACGGTCAACTATCAGCAGTCAACCCAACCTGTACCCACAGAGGATGTACTGTCGAATGGCAACACAATGCTAATGCTTTTGTCTGTCCTTGTCATGGTGCCAAATTTGCTCCTGATGGTAAAGTATTAGCTAAACCTGCCCCTTCATCACTGTCTAGTTATGAAGTAAAGCAGTCGAATGGCGAGATTTTAGTAAAACTCGGTTAGATAATAAGTTAATTTACTTATTTTTATTGTCGATCAAAACAATAGTAAATGAAATCAGATGACGTTATTTCAGCCAGAAGCAGTTCTACAAAAGATTGCCGAAGGATATGAATTTAAGCAAGCAGAGTTAAGTCGATTGAGATTAGAATTTGCCAAGATAGATCGCGCTACGTTTATTGAATGCTATATGCGCGGTACGATTATCCTTGGGACTTCTGGTAAGCAAGCAAGCTTTAAAAACACCAATCTGGCTTTTGCCAAGATAGAAAATACGGATCTTAGTCGAGCCAACCTAGAAAGAACCGAACTAAATAGCGCAATTTTAACTAGCGTTGTTTTAAATGATGCCAACGGCTATAAAGCCAAGTTATTTGGCGCGAAACTGACTGACGTTACAGCGGCTAATATTAATTTATCCTTTGCTGATTTGCGGCAGGCTTCGGGACAGGATATTTATTTTGGCAGTGCCAATCTCAACCAAGCATTTCTTAGTAGATGCGAGTTCGATCAAATTAGTTTTGAACGAGCTACGGTAACTAATGCTGGACTTCAAGGTTCAATTCTCAACAACTCTCGCTGGTTGAAAGCCAATTTACAGAATACTAATCTTAGTAAATCGAAAATTACTGATGCCAACTTTACCGATGCCAGCTTAGTTAATACAAAATTTATCGCAGCGGAACTAAACAACTTAGATTTTGCCGCAGCAGAGTTAATCGAAACAAACTTTAGCAAGGCAATTTTAACTAAGATTAACTTCACCAATACTACTCTCTTATTCGCCAATTTGGCAGAGGCAAAGCTTACCAACATTAATTTTTCCAACGCCAATCTGCAAGACGCTAATTTTGAGAATACTATCTGGCAAAATACAGCTTTTGACAACTGTGACGTTCGCGGAGCGGTTTTTTCTGATGCCAAAGGTCTTACAGATGAGCAAAAGAGATGGCTAAAGCAAAACGGCGCGCTCAACATTAACTAGATTACTAACATCTGGCTAAATTAAAAATACTAAATTGAATATGGCTGAAATCGCTCTGAGGATGTAGTTTTACAACGGTCTAATAACTATAGACATATTAGAGGTTAATTATCTGGCTGGGTGAAATTAAAGATAAATGGTTTAGCTAGATAAGCATCTTAACCTGCTGCTATAAGTCTCTCCCGATCTTCTTTTTTGGCTGCTGTGGTGAAGGCGATCGCTGATAGAATGGTTCACAAATTATTTGACATTTTGAACGTAAATAAATTATCTATTAAAACCTATCTTCGATAGCTATTTAAATGTTTGAAAGAATATCTCGAATGATATACATATAGCAAAATTGAAAGTTTGTATAATAGATAACAATAATCTAAAAACGTTTACAAATGATTACAACATCAAATCAGAAAAAAGAATGTATTTTAATCGTAGATGATTCAGAAGATAACTTATATCTGATGCAATTTATTCTAGAAAGTCAAGGGTATCAAGTTGGCTTGGCGGATAATGGCAAAGAGGCTCTGCAAAAGATCAAAACATGTCATCCAGATTTAATTTTACTTGATGTGATGATGCCACAAATGAATGGCTATGAGGTGGTCGATTTATTGCGTCAGGATAAAAGTTTACCGCCTATTCCCGTGTATTTGGTAACAGCCGATAAATATATTGATTGGTGTAAAGCGATCGCCTCTGGTGCAGACGGTTTAATTCATAAACCAATTGATATCGATCAATTGCTGTTAACAGTAAAGCAAACTTTGGCAACCCCTAATAATTAAGTTAAACAGTCATCTTAACTAAGTGTGTTGTTGACGATCCATCTACCCAGTATTGGCACAAATAGGCACCCTTCGATGACAACGCTATAGATCCAACGAGGAGTATCTAGATTCACTAGCCAGACATAAATTAGATTAACTACTGTGGCAACGACTATCTCTGGGTGATGTGGTATAAAATCTATTGTCCCAGGATACGATAGGTTCAGTAACATCAATAGATTCATCGCCGTTAAAATTATTTTAGTCTTTCTGACTCCCACCAAGATCGGTAAAGTGATTACGCCTTTTTCTCGATCTGAATCTAGATCTCGAATATCAAAAATATGGGAATTAGTCACAATAAAAACAAACATGAATACAGTAGTCAAAGCCACTTTAGAATCAAATAAGTTTCCAGCATAAGCTAAAGGTAGAACAATGACTGCATAGGTTAAAATACTACCGACAATCCATGCTTTTGAACCAGGAATATCTTTTAAGCGATACCATTGCCATTTAAATTGGTTTTTCCAGGGAAAAAAAGGTGTGCCGTAAAGCAAAGGGACTACTCCAACGATGCTGGCATACTTGACTCTCATTGGCGCATAGTATATTAGTGCCACGGTTGCTGCGATCGCAGTTAATAATAATACCCAAATGCGTGGTTGGCGAAAAAACAATTGTGCTTTGCGATCGGGAATCTTCTGGACGTAAGAGTCTAGGATACGGTCTAAATTATAGGGAATCAAAGCAGACGTAAAAATTAAGGCGATCGCCTGCCAGTTACGGCTTAATTCTAGTAAGTCTTGAGCGTATATTCCTAATGAGGCGATCGCAGCAGCAACCAATATACTAGGATAAATAAATAGCTGTAGGAATCGATGTAGTAAGGTCTTGAAGATTATATTTGATAAAAGTCTTTGTTTCATTGGTAGGCTTTACCACCTCACCATCAATATTTAATACTGTTTTTTATTAATCGACGGTCTTCTAATCACTTTACTTTAGTTGATACTTAAGTTGAGTAAAGGTACTTGCCTATGAGTGAAGTCGGCAGTCAAAAATAGCAAGATTAGTGTAAGTGTTAAAACAACTAACTATTATTGTCTTTTTATCTTTGCTAAAACAATTAAAAGTACTGCGATAATTGGCTTCTGAGTTGGCGATGTACTTGACCTGAGAATTGGCGCGAATACATAATCTTATCACCGTCTAGAACTTGAGAATACCATTGGTGAAAATTAGTATTTATCTTATCAAGCAAACTCATAATCTGATTATCTATATTAGAACTAGTTGTTGAGGATTATCCAGGTCAGTAAGTATTAATCAACCTTAAAACTATCTGCCATCGCATTTAATCTATCTTAGGCAAGATATAAAATGCTTTTCCAATTAATATCGTTATGGTTGACAAGTATTTGATTTAAGCTCATTTACACTTGTATTTGATGCCGATCGTATCAAATATAAATATGATTGTAATCATTTCCTAAAACAATGGATATTACTTATAAATTAGCAGAGCTACTCGACAAACTAGTTTTTCACGCTGCAAAAATTCCCTACTGGATTGAAATAAAAACCGAAAATCCTAGCTGTGTTTATTATTTTGGACACTTTGATAGTCCATTGGCTGCCAAGTTGATGCACAAAGGATATATCAAAGATTTGATTGATGAAGATGCCAAGGTGATAAGCGTGCAGTTAAAGCAGTGCCAACCAGAGCAATTAACTATTGTGGAATCACAACCCGAATAAATACGGTTAGCGATCGCCAGAAGAAACTGCTTTGAAAGTAATATTGGCTAATTAGTTTTTACCCGATCTCCCCCACAGTATATATTCAAAACTATTGCTAGAGAATGATGTTTACTGTAGCCAATATTAATAATATTTAAGTAACAACGGTTTTATCAAGGCAAGAATTTTGATGCTCTATTGATGCTTCAAAAGCATTAACTGCGATCGCCAAAATAAATCCAGAGAATTTCAATTAGTTTTAAGTTTCCATCCATTATCGCCGATCGAATATCAAACACGATGAATTATTTAGTTGCAGTATTAGCAAATAAACAACAAGCAGAAGAGGCATATTCCACTCTAGAAAAAGACGGTATACCCCCAGAAAAACTAACCATTTTGGGAGAGGGCTACAAAAGCGCCGATGAATTTGGCTTAATCAATCCCAATTTTCAAGCTAGTAAAAGAGCGAAAAAATTAGGCTATATGTTAATACCTTTCGGTTTCGCTGCTGGGTATGCCTTCAATGTTTTAACAGGTATTCAACTTTTTTCCTTTACTAGTCCCATTGCCGAGCATATTATCGGCGGTATTTTAGGGGCGATTTCTGGATTATTAGGTGCAATTATCGTGGGTGGAGGTGTCGGCTTAACTACAGGTAGTGGCGATGCTTTAACCTATCGTAATCGTCTCAATGCAGGCAAATACATCATTGTTACTGAAGGTGCAGATAGTTTG
>CAVRWR010000217.1:0-8673 GCA_963724445.1 uncultured cyanobacterium
CTAAAGAGGTAAAGACGATTAAGGAAGCGACAAAAGCAGCGGTGGCAATCAGTATAACTATGCTGGGGAACTTGAGGGAAAATTTAATGGCGGGACGATATAGGCGTTTAGATAAACGCGCCACCCAGGTATCATCATCAGGCAAGGTTTGATTAGCTAATAAGAAAGCGCACAGGGCAGGGGAAAGGGTTAACGCCACTAAGGTAGAGGCGAAAATTGAGATTAAATAGGCGATGCCCATTGGCGCAAAAATTCGACCTTCGACTCCCGTTAAAGAGAAAATAGGGGCGAACACCACGGCAATAATTACCGTAGACAATAAGACGCTGACTCTCACCTCTACCGAAGTGTTATAAACTACCTGCAAAGGATCGATCGCTTTGGCTGCGGATTGATTCTCTCGCAAGCCACGATAGCAGTTTTCCATATCGACGATCGAATCATCTACCACCGAACCGATAGCCACGGCTAATCCCCCTAAAGTCATGGTGTTAATGCCCAAACCAAAAAGATTCATCAGCATCAAGCCAATTAACAAAGATAAAGGAATGGCACTCAGGCTAATTACCGCCGTGCGCCAATTCATCAGAAATAGCAACAGGATAATTGAAACTATAATGATGCCATCTCGCAGGGAATCCCTGACGTTGTGAATTGAAGCCTCAATAAAATCAGACTGACGGAAAGTAACCGCAACCCCAACATCTTTGGGTAAACCAGCCTGTAATTCTGCCATCGCTGCTTCTACGGCTTTAGTCACCGTCGGCGTATCAGTCATCGGCTGTTTATTAACCATCACCACGATCGCCGGTTTACCATTAAAACTGCCATCACCTCGTTTTAAAGCTGCACCGATGCGAACTTCCGCCACATCCTTGAGTAAAATCGGCGTACCGTTTCTAGCGGCGATCGCTGAATTTTCCAAGTCTGGAATTGTCTCAACTCTGCCGATACCACGAATTAATAATTCATTATCTTTGGTAACTAGAAACCCACCTGGGGCATTATTGTTAGCTTGGGCGGTGGCTTCGGTAACCTCAGCTAGAGAGACATCAAAGGCTTGCAGTTTATTAGGATCGACCAAAACCTGATACTGGGGAATATCGCCCCCGTAGGCAATTACCTGAGTCACCCCAGGTACGGCTAACAAACGATTGGTAAGATCGCGATCGACTAGCCGTGCGCACGTCCATTAAGCGTAGTTTTCCCACCCTCTTCGATCGTCAAGGCATATTGCAAAATCGTGCCAATGAGGCGAAGAAATGGGCGAAATCTGCGGAACTTCTACTCCTTCGGGCAATCTAGAGGCAGCTTGTTGCAAACGTTCTGTAACCAGTTGACGTGCCTGATAAATATCCGTACTCCAGCCAAAAATCACTTTAACTACCGATAATCCTACCGCCGAAGCCGATCGCACGGTGGTAATTCCAGGCGTACCGTTAATCGCACTTTCAATAGGTAGAGTAATTAAAGTTTCTACTTCTTCTGGGGCGAGTCCAGGGGCTTCGGTTTGAATTTCTACCTGGGGTGGGGCAAATTCAGGAAAGACATCTAAGGCATTTGGGAGACGGTAATAAAGCCCCAAACAGTTACCACCACTGCCCCAATTACCACTAGCCAACGCTGGGCGATCGACCATTTCAGAATAGAATTAAGCATAATATTTAGTCAATATTTTTAGAATCGATCGCCGTAATCGTTTCGTCTGATTTATCAATTTAATAGATAGGTTTCCCCATCTACTTCAATCCCCGTTGGTTAAGTAATAGTGATGTCTTCATTGCTAAACTCATCACCATGACCACCATGAGTCAAAACTCTTGAAGGTTAGGATATGGGCAAGAGTAAAGCAAGAAAAACTGATAGTTTTTACTGGGTTTTCATAGAGACTAAAGAAAAAGTTTAAAATCAATCTTTAGGATGACATTAAAATATGAAATGAGTATGAAATGAACCTAATTGTAAGTAACAATTTTGATTTTTAAGGTTTCCCCATACGCCACATTGGAACACCATTTTTATCTCTAAGCAAAAGAGTGCGATCGCCTTTTCTAATTTCACGAGCAACTATTACTGGTTTTCCATCAATACTGATTCTCGAACCTTTAATAATAATTTCGTCTTGTGGTGTGATTACAAAATCTTGTTCTCTTAAGTACCAAGATGGGGCTGAATGTACTTCAATTGTTTCTTTAGCCGTTTTAATCAGGAGATGTATAATTTTAAAAGTTCCTGTTTGAGATGGGTAAGAACCTAAATTAATTACCTTCCCATCCAAAGTTTCTATTTTGCTTAAATCAGATCTGCTGTAATTTCGATCTCTGTTATCTCTGTCAGCATTACCTTGGTTTCCCTGACAACAATCAGGATATTCAGAATTATTAAAGGGTTCTTCCGCAAAAAGAGGAGCTACGGGAACAAATATTAAAGCTATCAAAATTGAATTGATTGTAGCTACAGCGATAAAATTCCGAATTAATCTGGCATACATTAGCTGATTTCTCCAGAGACCAAAAAAAAGTTTTAGAACCGATCTCTTAGGATGGCATTAGAATATGAAATGAGGATGAAATGCTTTTCCTTAGTTGCTTCTCATCTCATCAAGATCGCCATCCCATTTAAGTTTACCTTTTAATTCTTTGATTTGTTTCTGGCGATCGAGTCTAACTAAGGTTTTGATTTCTAATACTAATAAATAATGTATGATTTTATTTTTAAATATCGTCTTCAGTTAATTCAGCATCTTTAAGAATTCCCCTCAAAGTTCCTACTGGTAAATCTCTATTTCCATGCACGGGAATAACAATAATTTTAGATACATTTTCTTTCGTATACACATGATGGCTGCCTCTGATCCTGGCTAACGTCCAGCCAAATTTCTCTACAACTTTACAAAGCTTTTTTCCCGAAATGGATTTCACACAGAAATCTCCACTAATTGCTGATTTTCTGTTGGCATTTCTTTCTCATTAGCAACTTCTAGCCATCCTTCCACTGCCTCCTTAACCATTGCCATCACTTCATCGTAGCTTTCAGCCCAAGTATGGCAACCAGGTAAAGCAGGGACATTAGCACACCAGACATCTTCTTCTTGCCAAACGATAACTTTTAGGTTCATGTTTTATATTTGCAATAATCTATTACACACAATAGCAGAAATTTAATTTTACAAAATCAATCTCCATCGGCGACGAACCAGGAGTACTAGTAATTACCGCCATCAAAGGACTCTGCACATAGGGCATCATCCGCACGGGAATAACTATTAAGGTGAGAATAGACAGAATCCGCACCCCAATATAGAGGACAACGGTAATAACGGGATTGCGGATTGACCAACGGGTGAAAAACGTTTTCATGTGGTGGAAGGTTTAGTGACCATCAGGATGGCACAAGAAAATTAAATGGGTGCGACTCTTTTGGAGTAAAGAGATTAAGCGGCTAACAATCTTTCTGGGTCTTGAAACTTATGGGCATGATTGTGCTTAAATTCCTGCATTTTGTGGAATCGCCAATACTCGTCAAAGTCTCCACTGGACCTGAGCGCCCGAATCCTCAGCACCGCCTCCGCCCGGTCCAGCCGCCAACGAGCGCCAGTAAGATCCATGCGATCATTGACCAAATGACGACAGGCACCCTCAATCACTCCGGTGGCGATGGGGTAGCCAAGGGACAAATACTGGTCATACTGAAGATATGGACGATATTTCAGCAGATAGTCGGCACATTTATCCGCCTTCTCTCGCTCTGATGAGGACAGATTTTGTAGCGTGGCGCTGCGTCTAATCCCAGCCGCCACATTACTGGCTTTGCCTTGGAGTATTCGCATTCTCGTTGATGTTGAGGGTCACGTCGGGCAGCTTCTTCAAACGCACTGGCAATCACTGTCTTGGCGTCTTGTCGAATGTCCGCCCAGACCCGTTTGTTGCTGATGGCGGGACGGTCGGTCGGGTCACCCTGGTCACCGATGATGTCCTCCGGTCGTCGTTCAAATCGGGGAACACTATACACCGAAGCCACCGTCGCCATCCGTTTTCGTTGCCGCTTTGGCCCCGGACTCAATCGAGTTGGTCGCGATTGGGCGGCTTTTTTGGCGGCCTTAGCGGTCGCCTCTCTGAGGTCTTTGCTATGCATCACAATCCCTTTACCATCCGTGGTCACCACCAGTAAGTCGCTGGTTGATTCTGCTCCTTTCTGGGCCCGTTGGGCGTAAAAGTCTTCAAAGTCCTGGGCGACTTTCACACTGACCTCTTCACATTGACGCTTCCCAATCTCCCCTCCAGTTGTCTTGGCGATAGTCTCACTAGTCTCCGCAAAGGAGACCAAGAAGCGCTTCTTCGGCCACCCGACGGCGAATTCCGTCGGAATACTTGTCAGTTGCTAAGTTTAACTTGCCGTCTTGCGGATATAAGGCGCTCACCTTAGGTGTTTGCGTGCTGTATCCCACTCGGGTCACCATTACCTCGCCAAACAGGGTTTCTAGTTGACGTTGCGTTTTCTTTCGGCGGTGGGGCCGTGCTTCTCCATCGGAACCCAATACACCTTTTTGGTACTCCTCTTGGGCGTAGCGCAGGTCAAGATGACCTTGGAATAACCGCCTCATCAGTTCTGTTCCGAACACGGTTATGTATGATTCTACCTCGCCATGCTCCCATACTTGAGCATCCTCTGCGCTCAAGCTGTTCACTAACTCGGCATACTGCTCATTGGCTAGCTTAAAGAAATCTTCTTCCAGGATAGACATAGTTGACTGGGGGAGATACTGCAGACATAGGAGATGATTTATCCCGATCTATCTATCAAAAAATGGATATGTCCTTTCCCTTAATCTCTATAACCTAAAACAATCTCCCGAAAACTCTATCACACCGTTAAAAAACTTTACCTGAAAAGAGTTGCACCCATATTCTATGCTGCTTGTCGCTTCTATCTCAAACAAATAAACACTTCCCCGAACCGAGTTTCAGGGAAGTGTTTAGGCGCAATTTATCTAATCGCTTTTTCATTGAGCAAAGTTTCCGCAGCTTCTAGTAATTCTTTTTGAATATCTTTTAAATCTTCTCGATTATTGAGATAAGTAGTCAATGCTTCAAGCGGATTCAAGGTATTGCCTACTCCCAACTCTGGTAAACGAGGACGAGCTAGCTGGCTGATCAATTCAGGACGTATACTATAGCTATGGGCAGTAAGTAGCGCTCGATCTATCGCGGAAGTATTGATTAAATCTAACTGTTGCGATCGCAATTTATAAATCAATCGCACCACCTTTGCTTCAATTTCTTGTTGGGCGATCGCATTTAGTACCGTTTCTAGAGGATCTTCCTGTTGCGAGACATCGACCTCGATGGTTATAAAGGGACGAGCTGGTAAAGTGCAAAACTCCCATTCAGCTTTGCCGGGCTCTACTTCTAGCAAGATATACCCTTTTTCTTCCTTCTCTTCGCCAAAATCAACTCGTTCAATGCTGCCAGGGTAAACAACGGGGGGATCGTTACTGGGATTGAGATTTTGATGCTTGTGAACATGACCCAGTGCCACATAATCATATTCTTCTCTTACTAACATTGACATTGGAATGGAAAAGCCTTTTCCTACTGCCAGAAACTTTTCCGCTCCTAAGCTGGCTCGCTCTGCCATTAAATGAGCGAGGAGTATTGTGGGAATCTGCGGGTCTAAACGGCGAATTTCTCCTTCTAATACTGGCTGCAACTTTTGGATCAGCATTTCGTTAACTTCAGGCAAAGCGAGTCCTTCAGTTTCGGGACGAGTTAAGAGGGTAGAGCGATTCAACCAAGGCAAAGTAATGACCTGAACTGCACCGTTGCGGGTATCCAAGCAATGAGTAGTGATGGTATCTCCGACAATAAACCCAGGTACAACTAGAGTACGGTAGATTGATAGACTAGCTCCCCCATTTCCCTGGGAATGCTGGTCGTGGTTACCTACCAAAAGGATTGCGGGAATCTTCGCATCGGCTAAACGACGAAACTGACTCGCAAAGGCTTCATGAACATAGGGAGGAGGGGTAGCATCAGGAAAAGCATCTCCACCAAACAGCACTAAGTCTACAGGTTCGGCGATCGCACGGTCAATGCAAATGCGTAGAGTATTAACAAAGTCTTCCAATCTAGTGTTCAGACCAGTTTCGGGATTGATTTTACCGTGAGAAAAACCGCTTCCTAAATGAATATCCGATAGATGCAGAATTTTAACCATAAGACTTAAACTCGATTATTGGTAAGACACTTTACTTGGTTTTAAGATATTGCTAATTACTACTCAATTTCCAAATGAAGAATATAAGAACCCAAATGAAGTTTTCCCGACCACATTTCGTATTCAATTCGGACATTAGTCGGGACAGGATCCCCTTCTATCTTTAGGTAACGAGTAAAATTGCGCAACCTCATTGATTGACAGGGTTCGCTAATCTCATTGCTCAGACAATATCTGCTAACACCATATACCCCCCTCTCCCAGAAGTGACGATAACTCAACTTACTATTACTCTGCATAGTCATCATTACTCGATAGGGAGAGATTTCCAACCAAAACAAACCCTGTTCGGAGTCTTCTCGATCTGCCACTGGCAAAATAGAGTGAGGTAATTTCTGCTGATTGAGCAACAAATGAAACCTCTCTCGATCTTTTTGATACAAAGATGCCTTAGCCTCAATTACTTTCCAAATTGGCAGGTCTGTTGAAATAAAAGACAGATAAACAGTTTTATAACGGTTAATTAGCATGGGAAAAATACTGTACCCAAAGCTCACATCAACTCCAGCATATCCTTTTCCTTCAGCACTTTGGCAGAAATTAATAATATTTTGAGAGGTACTTGCCAATTGTTTTGGCATTCGCTATTATGATTTAGTGCCAGAACAGCAATCCTCAGTAGCTCAGTGGCAGAGCGGTCGACTGTTAATCGATTGGTCGTAGGTTCAAATCCTACCTGGGGAGTTTTCGCGATTAATTATAGTTAGTTAATGTACAACTTTCAACCAATCTCATAGACAAAAGTAGATTGCGACGTGGCAAAGATATCGATCGCCCAACCCCATCTACTTTGAAAACCGAAGTTTTTCTTCTTCGGGTTCAAGATGCTTTTTGACCCAAAGGCGATCGCTAATTGTAAAAGGTTCGAGATTTATTTGATCTTGAAAATCAGTTACGGCATCAATCAAATCTTGTTGGGAATCATAGCAAAGGCATCGCGCAGAAATAAATTACCCTTCTAAGTTTAAATTAGGCAGAATTAAATAATTCCAATTTCCTTGAAAGCGATCGCGTCGAAGATTCACTCTCTCAAGCTCGTCATCACTAATTTTTTGTCCAATCGGATAGGAGTTTTGATCTAGCTTGGCTTGAATGTTTAGCCCTGTTTTTGTGGTTGTGTTACCAATTAAATTCACTACGACCTCTCGACTAACTAAGGGTCTTCCTCTCCAGTTTTCTGTAATCTGACAGAACATTCGATGTTCAATTTTATTCCACTTACTGGTGCCTGGGGGAAAATGACAGACTTTAATCTTCAGTCCAGTTTCAGTTGCTAATTTTTGCAGTTCCGTTTTCCACAATCTCACTCGATAGCCATTACTGCCACCATATGCGGAGCGGCTTGCACTAAAGCATTTGCGAAGCTTATCCTTTAGGACTAGCTTCGCGTCGCCCTCGAATGGGGGTATCCTTTAGGACAGTCGGCTGTAATCAAAAGCTCACTCGCTTCGTTATACATCAAGCTCCCCATCTCCTGCCACCATTGCTTGATAGAAGCCACAGCAAAGGCTGCTGTGTCATGATCGATCCCAACATTAACCCACCCCAGATTTGAGCCAAGATCATAAATCCCATAGGGGATAACTTTTCCTAGCTCTCGATCGGGAAAATCGTGCATTTTAACTGGGATCGGCTCTTTTTTTCGTTGCCATTCTTGCCCTTGATTGTAATATTCACCTATCAATTCTTTTTTCTTGGTATCTACTGAAATCACTGGTTGTCTTCGCAAGCCGAAATCATTGACTTGTTGATTGATATATTTAAATTGGGCATCTCTGTCAGGATGTGTTTTCTCTTTCAGACTTTTGCGGTTACTTTGTAGACTGTATCCTAAGTCAGTCAATAGCTTGGCTACTGTTCGAGGACAAAGCATGATGCCCGATCTGTTTTAAAGCATCTGCTAATTTTGAGGTACTTTTCGATGTCCAACGCAGGGGAGATTGTGGGTCTCCACGAGTTGCTGGATCAATTAATTTTTCCAAATCTTGAATTAATGTGGAGTCAGTTTCCCAGACCTTCTTTCTGCCTCCCCCAATTTTTCTAATTCTTGTTGGACTATCTGAGTTCTCAGTGATTTGAGACAAGTTTGGCCAAGGTGTTTGTAGCTCTTTTATTCCATTTCTAATGGTTTTTGGAGATAACCCCGTAGCAAAAGAAACTGTTCTAACTCCTCCTTTTCCCAGAGTTGCTGCTTCCGATGCCGCCCATATGCGAAGCGGCTACGTCCCAGAAGTGGGATATCCTTTAGGATAATCGTCTTAGCTTCTCATTCATATAAGGCATTTCTTGCTTCAAACTTAGTTCTCAGCGACTCAATAATTGACATTTCAACTACTTGACTAACTCTGATTCCATTTTCTCATTTCTTGTTTTTGAAGATTAACTTATTTTTGCGCG
>CAVRWR010000218.1:0-61164 GCA_963724445.1 uncultured cyanobacterium
CAACTAGTTCATTCCTTTCAATTTCTGATTTTTTGCACTCTAACAGAGCAATTGTGGTACGAATACGCTCCGCTCTTTGATTTATTTCAAAATTACTTTCTTTCTTAGCCATTGGTAGTTATTGGGGTAGGCTTGATATGTTAAACTTGTTCTCCTGTTTTAATAGAGAACTAATCAATGACTTCTATCCTACCTCAAGTAGAAGAATTAATCGCGGCGTTGAAACAACTAATGCCCACTATTTATCAACAAGAGACTCTAGAATCTCTGTTAGGTTTATTTCTTTCTGGAAAAGGGAATGGTGTTCCTCATCATTGTCAGACTAAATCAGAGAGTGCTATTAGTCGGTTTCTGAATCATTATAATTGGTCTACTCGTTCCGTAATTCGGACAATTCGTGCTTATATTTTAAATTTAATTTGTTCTCAAAAACGAATAGGTCGAAAACCTACTCTTCAAGTTATTCTCGATCTAACTACCCTAGAAAAAGTCGGGAATTTTTCCCATCTTAAAGATTTGGTTCGAGTCTATCATCATCAAAAAGGTTTACATATTGTAGTAATGTACTTGGTGATAGGTAATTGGAGATTTCCTTGGAGTTTCCGTGTTTATCGAGGAAAAGGCACTACTTCCCCTTCTGGATTAGCACAAAAACTATTAAACAATTTGCCTTCAACATTAACTAAGTCTTTCCAAATTTATATCTTGGCTGACACAGCTTTTGGCACAATAAAATTAATCAATAAAATTCATGATTATTTCAGTTTTCACGCAATTGTTGGAATAGCTAAAACTAGAAAGCTCAAGGATGGACGTAAAGTATCTGAAATTAAAACTCGCGGACAACAAGTTTATTTGAATGGACTAGATATTCCTGTTTTCTTGTCATGGGTATGGCTAAAACGAGACGGAAAAAGAGTTCAACGTTTTGTAATTTCTACCAAGCCGATGAAAGGTAAAACTATTGCTCGGTGGGGAAGACGAAGATGGCAAATTGAGGGCTTTTTCAAAACGGTTAAGCATTGTTTTAGTCTTCATCGTTTTGGACAAAAAACCCTACTGGGAGTTTATCGTTGGCTAATTCTTTCTTTTATTTCTTATTTATTAGCATACTGGGTTTATTTACATTTGGGAAACTTTGATAATTTAGATTGGTTTGATTCTGCTCAAACCGCACTAATTTTACTTCTCCCTCATATTTTACTTCTGTCTCTTTTAAATCAGTTAGAGACAGTTGTTCCCTGGTTAAACGATAGAGGTTTTGATTTTTGTCTGATGAGGTGCAAGATCTGAGTTTAACGTCAATGTTCCGAATTTCACTCAGTTCCAGCCGCGCATCTAACGACAAAGTTTTATTCTTATCATTTTTGGTCTTTGTAATGTAAGACCACATAACGTACTTTGGATCTTCGTATTGTGTCTGGTCAATTATTATCTGTCTGAATAGATTCTCACAGCCTTTTCCAATCTGTCGATAAACGGAAGTCATACCTCCAGCAGCCTTGTGAGCGGCATACATCAAGTCTGAGTCAAGACCAATCCATGAATAGAATGGGTCTGCTCCATAGATTGATAAGAATCGAGCCAGATTTATCCCTTCTTCTCTATTGCCTAGACCGAATTTGGGCTTATATCGTCTCCATACCTTTATAGGATCTAGAAATCTTTTGAGGTAAAGGCTCTCATCAGTCACGGTAAATCTTGCGTTTTTTACTTTAACTAGCCAAGTATAGCTTGGTATGGCACGAACTTTGCACTATACATTTTGTCCATAATTATTCCGAATATTTAGCTTAAGAACAGCTTGTAAGAAGGATTGGAGCTTTCGTCCCAGTGACGGTAGCCGATGGAGTTGAGGAATTTTTGCCATTCTGCCATTTCGTCTGGGGGAACCTGCATGCCTACGGCAATCCGTCCATAGTCGGCACCGTTATTGCGATAGTGGAAGAGACTGATATTCCAGTTGGGACTCATGCAGCTTAAGAACTTAACTAATGCTCCTGGACGTTCGGGAAATTCAAAGCGGTATAGCAGTTCATTTTCTGCTAAAGGCGATCGCCCTCCTACCATATGGCGTAGGTGCATTTTAGCTAGTTCATCGTCCGTCAGATCGATAGTTTGAAATCCTTCTGCCTCGAAAGTACTTACAATGGAAGCGGCATCTGCGCGATTCTGAATTTGAATGCCGACAAAAATATAGGCTTTTTGCTCGTCAGAGATCCGATAGTTAAATTCAGTGATGTTGCGCTTGCCAATACAATCACAAAGTCTACGAAAGCTGCCTCTGGCTTCAGGAATAGTGACGGCAAAAATCGCCTCACGACGTTCCCCGAATTCTGCTCTTTCGGAGACAAACCTGAGACGATCGAAGTTCATATTGGCTCCACAGGCGATCGCAACTAAAGTTTCTCCTGTAATATTTTCTCGTTCGACATAGGCTTTGGCTCCTGCGATCGCTAATGCTCCTGCGGGTTCTAAAATCGAGCGAGTATCCTGAAAGACATCTTTAATTGCCGCACAGGTATCATCGGTGTCCACCAAAATAATTTCGTCTACATAATCTTGACAAAGGCGAAAGGTTTCTACTCCTACTTCCCGCACTGCCACCCCATCCGCAAATAAGCCGACTCTGGGCAAACATACCCGATATCCAGCCTTGAGCGATCGATACATGGCATCAGCATCAACAGGTTCTACGCCAATAATTTTGATTTCAGGGCGCAATCGCTTAATATATGCCGCAATTCCGCTAATTAGTCCACCACCACCGATTGCCACAAAGACTGCATGAATTGGCTGCTGATACTGGCGTAAAATCTCCATGCCAATTGTTCCTTGTCCAGCAATGACATCAGGATCGTCAAAAGGATGAATAAAGGTTAAATTTTTTTGTTGACATAGTTGTTTAGCATGGGCGCAGGCATCATCATAGGTATCTCCTTGAAGCACTACCTGACCACCAAGAGCCTTCACCGCATCTATCTTTACTTGGGGAGTAGTCACAGGCATGACAATAATTGCCGTAGTTTTCAAATGTTTAGCTGCCAAAGCTACACCTTGAGCATGGTTTCCTGCTGATGCAGCAATTACGCCTTGCTTAAGAACATTGGCAGGTATTTTAGCCATTTTGTTGTAGGCACCCCGCAGCTT
Organism: uncultured cyanobacterium; assembly: GCA_963724445.1. Classification (GTDB taxonomy): domain Bacteria; phylum Cyanobacteriota; class Cyanobacteriia; order Cyanobacteriales; family Xenococcaceae; genus Waterburya. The sequence continues at coordinate 3,151 of CAVRWR010000218.1, forward strand.
GAAGGAAAATACCGACTGCATATCTTCCCGTTTCAATAGAAGTTTATTATTCAGTCTGGCTGATAAACTGGGGGCATATTCCAAAGGCGATTCTTGTGCCACATCATAGACACGAGCGTTGAGAATCCTCTCTAAGTAGTCGGATTTCATGGGCAAGCAAGGTAAGGATAATCTCTGATTTTATCAAAGTTTATCTATTCATAATTTTCTATTCATAGCCTCAAGTCTTTTAAGGCAGTGATATTCTAAATAATAGTTTGTAATATTTCCGAAATAACTGAGGCAACAGTATGCAGTATTTTTCTACTTCCATTTTGGTCAAAGCTCTACCATTTGTAATCTACGGACTATCTTTTGCCACATCAGTTCAAGCCGCAGAAGTTAAGGTAGGCAACTTAAAGCTTGACGATCCTGAATGGTCACTGACCCAGCAAAAAGGTTCTGTATCACAGCTTAATGATAGTTCTGGTGGAATGGTGCTAGTCACTCCGTATGGCAATAACGGGAACAAAGCAACTATGTTTCAAAATTTTTTAACTACCATTGATCCCCAAGGTCAAGAAGATTGGGAGATTAAGCAGGGAATTACCAGTCATGGTTATGATGTTTTCTACACTTCGGGATTTATTGAAGCTCAGGGAGTACGGATATATGTCGTTCCTGTGGCACTATTTTCTAACCAGGAGATGGTTACGGCAACCCTGTTTGACCCTGGTTATGAGGGAAAAGATGACTTGCAGCAGAGCTTTGGCAATCTGCTCTCATCGGCACGTTTTATTAATAATTCTGCCCCACAAAATAATCCCCAGCCAGGTCAAAGCTTGGATGGATTTTACGTGGGACTTGGTGCTAAAACTGGAGTGTCGATCCTGGCTCAGGTGAAAGTAGAAGTAGGGGCAAAAGGCTTATGGATGCAGCCAGATGGTCGTTATGCTCTCACCGAAACGGGAATCACGGGAGATTTTGCGGCTTATTGCAATCAGTATCCCAACAAGTGTGGTCGTTATCAAATTGCTGATGGTCAATATACTACCTGGCGAACAGCAAGCACTCAAGATGAACGATTACAGCTTTACAAGGTCGAGACAAAGCCATTTGCTCAATCTGGAAATGACCTAATTTTGAGTAAAACTCGTTATCGCTATGTAGCACCAGCGACGAATTTAAAACTTGATGGAGATTATCGCCTATTGCGAGCAGACTCAGCCACAGGTGTGACAGGTCAGACAAACAATGGTTATGCCGAAACAAATTATGGCTTTGGTTCCGATGGTCGCTTTGTCAAAGGTGGCAGCGTATCTATGTTTTCTGACTTCGGTGGCAGTTCAGTTCTAACTAGTGGCGATCGCACGGCACGGGTTGGAAGTTATCAAATAAACGGCTATACTCTGACACTTACTTTTGATGATGGCGAAATGCAACAAAAAGCTTTCTTTATGCTGGACGGGGTGCCAGTAATTGAAGGCGATCTGTACGAAAAACTAAACTGATTATTGTCCTAACTGTCCTAAACTGTTTTAACTCATAATTTGAAATCGGGGATGGGTAATATTCCTCCTTCATCTAACAAGACTACAGATGAACGTGCTTGAACCAAATAATGATCTTCATATATTTTCCTAGGCGCAAATGAGTCCGAAAAATCTTCTGGTGCAGGTAAAGCCGTATCTATTATTCGATGCCAGGAGTGACCTAATTTTAGCGAGGGTAATTCAAATTCCAGGGATTTCCAATAAGCGTTGAAAATCACATGAAGCCTTTCTCCGCTGAGGGGATGACATAAAGAAAATGCTAGAGAATGCGAATCATCACTCCAATCAGGCTGCCGCAAACGCTGTCCATGCCAAATGATATGAGGTTTGGCACTAACTCGATCTACCTGTAAAAACTTCTCTTCGCGAAAAATCTCCAGTCCTTTAGTAAAGTGAATCAGCTTTTTGACATACCGCAGTAGATCGCTATTTTTCTCAACTAAACTCCAGTCAAACCAACTCAACTCATTATCTTGACAGTAAGCATTATTATTTCCTAATTGAGTATGCCTAATCTCGTCTCCCATCAGTAACATGGGCGTTCCCTGGGACATAAAGAGAATGGTCAAGAAATTTTTTATTTGCTGCCAACGTAGCTGTTTAATGGCGGGATCGTCAGTCTCTCCTTCCGCGCCACAGTTCCAGCTAAAGTTGTGATTACAGCCATCTCGACTCTGTTCATTGTTTGCCTCATTGTGTTTCTCATTATAGGAAACTAAGTCACTGAGGGTAAAACCATCATGACAGGTGACAAAGTTTACACAGCGGTTGATATCAGTATCTAAGCGGAAGTAAATATCAGGACTAGCTAAAATTCTGGCGGCTAAATTATTAACTGCGCCGCGATCGCTCTTGACAAATTGGCGCACATCGTCCCGAAATGGTCCATTCCACTCGGAAAACCAGTCTGCCTGATCGACAAATTTACCGACATCATATAGACCTGCTGCATCCCAGGCTTCAGCAATCAGCTTACTTCCTGCCAAAACAGGATCGGACTCGATAATCGACAGAATTTTTAATGCCCCCGCATCCTCAATCGGTTCGCCATAAACATCCCTCGATAGGACAGAGGCTAAATCGAAGCGAAAACCATCGACGTGCATCTGGGAAACCCAGTAGCGCAGCGAATCAACGATTAAGCGTCCGACAACTGGGTGATTTCCTTTAAAAGTATTGCCACAGCCACTGTAGTTTTTATATCCAACAGAGTCGTTCTCCAAGATATAGTAAGTTTGATTGTCTATACCTCGAAAGGAAATAGTCGGACCATTTTCATTGCCCTCGGCAGTATGATTAAACACTACGTCTAGGATCACTTCGATGTTGGCTTTGTGTAAAGCTTTAACCATGTCACGAAACTCATCCACTGCCCCTAAAGGATCTCGTTGTGAACTGTAGCCACGATGAGGGGCAAAAAAGCCAATGGTGCTATAACCCCAATAGTTTTTGAGTCCAGGACGTACGTCTTGGGGATCGAACTGATGTACGGGCAGTAACTCTACGGCAGTAATGCCCAATTCTTTAAGATAAGGAATTTTTTCGATTAAACCAGCGTAAGTTCCTCTTTTAGCAGTCGTAATCCCAGAATTAGGATTACGGGTAAAACCGCCGACGTGCATTTCATAAATTACGCTATCAGAGTAGGGAATCCTGGGATGGCGATCGCCTTGCCAATCATAGATAGTCGGGTCTACTACTACTCCTTTTAAAGCCTGGGGGCAATTATTTCCTCGACGAGAAGCAGCCGTGCGATCGTAAATTTCTTCGCCGACAATTGCTTTAGCATAAGGATCTAGCAGCACTTTGTTTTTATCAAAGCGTTGCCCTGCTTTGGGGTGATACTCGCCATAGACTCGGTAAGCATAAATCTGCCCCGCCTCAAGTTCTGGAATAAAAGCGTGCCAGTAATGATAGGTCTTATTACGATAGGGATCGAGTCCTATTACATAGGTTGGTTTTGTTGCCTCAGCAGTGTCGAACAGTAATAGTTCAATTGCCATAGCATTCTGGGAATAGACGCTAAAGTTTACACCGCTAGGATAGACAGTTGCGCCCAGGGGAAAACTTTCTCCTGGTAATATTTTTGGTTTCCTGACCATATTTTGTGATTTGGCGAAAATTAGCTTTTGTTTCCTAGCTTTAAAATCTGAAGATTGAGATGTGCTTGGCTTAACCATATCATCCCAACTTTAGTATTGCAGTATCAATTAGCAGTTCGATTAAAAATACCTGGGAAGACACCCCCAAAGTAAATCAACCAGGTTCGATAGTTAATTGGTGATAAATTCTTTGATGTAGCGATTGACTAATGTTGGTTGTTCTTGCTGTACCCAATGACTACAGTTAGGAATATACTTAACCTGCCAATCCTTGACATAGGCATCTGTGCCGTAGGTTAATTCTTTGCCTAGGGCAGTATCATTTTCGCCCCAGATAGTTAGAGTCGGCACTTCTAAAATTCCCCACTGCGATCGCTCACTGTTAAATAATAACCCAAACGCTCCACGATAATAGTTAATCATGGCAGTCAGTGCGCCTGGTTGTGCCGCGGCATCTCTATAGGCATTTAGATCCGCCTCGCTAAACGCAGTTTTATCGATCGCCATGCCTAAAAAAGCATCTTTAATTGCCTGGTAATCATTTAGCTGTAACAGCAATTCTGGCAACCAGGGAATTTGAAAGGCAAAAATATACCAACTTTTTAATAGCTGTTGGGGTGTTCGTAATCCTGCGGCAAATTTAGCAGGATGGGGAATATTTAAGACAATTAGTTTTTCGACCATTTCTGGATAGGCATAGGCGAAATTCCAGGCGATCGCGCCACCCCAGTCATGAGCTACTAAAATGCAGTCTTCATAGCCCAAACCTCGAATCAAACCTTGGATATCAGCAATAAATTCTGACATTTGATATGCTTCAGGGCGATCGGGTTTATCGCTTAGATTATAACCCCGCAAATCCACAGCCACTACCTGATAATCATCAGAAAACTCGATCATTTGATGTCGCCAAGAATACCAAAATTCAGGAAAACCATGGAGCATTAACATTAGCTTCCCCGAACCTTGTCTAACATAATGGAGCATAATCCCATTCGTATCAATGAAGTTGTGTTCCCAGTTATCAAGACATGAGATCATTACTTATTACTCCCTTCTTACGAAGTTTGTGACGCGGAGCTAATCCTTTAGGGCTTATCCGAAGATGTATCATTTAGGACAACGGGGACAAAGGCTTTAGCCGCATGTACCCCCGCAACGGACGCGAAGCTAATCCCTCTTCAGGGACGTAGTCCTTTAGGGCAACTTCGCGCTACTTATTATCATCGTTGCACCACCCCCAAAACATCTTTGCTATTGAGGGGATAGGCAAAAAGATACCCTTGTCCATATTCACAACCTAATTGCCGTAATGCTTCTAATTGAGCCTCAGTTTCAATTCCCTCGGCAATCACATCTAAGCCCAGACTATGTGCCAAGTTAATAATTGCCTCAATAATATCGTAGTTAGCACTATTGATCTCAGAACCAATAAAAGAGCGATCGATCTTGACGGTATCTACAGGAAGATAGCGTAAATAGCTCAAGGATGAATAGCCTGTGCCAAAATCGTCTAGACAAAGCTTAATTTCTCGTTTCTTTAATTGCTCCAAAACTTTCGTCACCGCCGTGGTATTTTCCACTAGAGTACTTTCAGTAATTTCTAGCTTGAGGTCTTTTCCTGCTAAGTTTAAAGACTCCAGAAGCTTGTCTATCTGGGGTATGAGTTCGGGGTGGTAAATCTGGATGCGAGATAAGTTGATGCTCATGGTTAGGGAAGAATCAGCAGTGAAATGCTTTTGCCACTTTACTAGCTGACAACAGGCTTCAGAGAGTACCCATTGACCAAGGGCAATAATTTGCCCCGTCTCTTCACAAATAGGAATAAACTTATCTGGGGGAATTATGCCGAGGGAATCATGCTGCCATCTCACTAATGCTTCTAGACAATTAATTTTTCCAGTTGTTAAAGACACAATTGGCTGATAGTTCAGATATAGTTGTTGATGATCGATCGCCCGTTGCAGATCGTTTTCTAGCCTTAATTTCTCGACTGCCTTACTCTGCATAGTCTCATCAAACAACACCGAAGTTTTGGCAAAATCAACCTTGGCATACTGCCTGGCTGTATCTGCCCAGCGCAACATTTTTTCTGGTTCCTGACTGTCTTTTTGATTGAGGGCAATCCCAATGCTTACCGTAGAACATACCGCAGCGTTGCTGATGACAAAAGGTTTGATTAGCTGTCGATAAATCCCCTCTGCTTGATTTAAGATATCCCTAGCATCCTTAATTTCCGTAATTAACAGCGCGAACTCATTTTCCCCGACTCTGGCTACTACATTGGAGTTGAGATTAGCAGCATACTTTTTTAAGCGGTTAGCCATCGCTACTAGTAGTTCTTCACTGATTAGATAGCCCAGACTATGCTTGATGCTGCGAAAGCGATCGATACTCAATAGTAGAACAGCAAACAACGAAGGGTCTTCTAAAGTATTGTTTTTCTCACTGTAAATATTTGATTTCAATTCATTCTGGCGAGCATTTTCTTGGTTCAAATGTTCGAGAAATAAGGTTCTATTGGGCAAATTAGTTAGTCGATCGTAATAAGCCAAACGCCTCAACATTGCTTGAGCAGACCGATATTCTGCCCTGAGAATAGCTTCTCTCAATTCTCTTTCCACTGCTGGGATCAAGCGGGATAATTTCCCCTTGACTAAGTAATCGTGAGCGCCTGCTTTCATAGCTGCCACTGCCGTATCTTCGCCGATCTTGCCCGATACAATTACAAAGGGTAAATCTAAGTCCCATTCTTTAAGCAACTCTAACGCGGCGATCGCGCTAAACTGAGGCATAGAATAATCAGCCAAGACTATGTCCCAAGACTGTGGCTCTTCTAAAGCAATTTTCATGTCAGTCTTGGTATCAACTCTTTGGTAAATTACATCATAACCACCTCGTTCTAATTCAATGGCTAGTAGTTCGGCATCATCTTCTGAATCTTCAACAATTAAGACTCGCAGAAGTTTACTCATTTAGGACTCCAAAAACAGGTGGCAGCTGATTGACTGTCAACCAATACGTACTTATTTCTTTAACAAAATTTTGTAGTTGTGTAAAGTGTATTGGCTTTCTTATATAACTGTTGCAACCATTAATATAACTGTCAATCAGGTCTTGTGGTTCATTTGAAGAGCTTATCATGACTACTGGCAATAGTCTCGTTCGTGGATTGGCGCGAATTCGACGTAATACTTCAACTCCATTGATTTTTGGCAGATTTAAGTCCAACATAATTAGTGCTGGCATAGAGGTTAAGTCATAGGAAGATTCACCTTCTTGATTGAGTTCTGGTGAATTTAGGTAAGCTAACGCCTCGGTACCATTAGGTACGACGATCAAATTATGCGGAATTTCCCCCTGAGCAAAAGCAAGCTTCATTAATTCGCGGTCGTCAGGATTGTCCTCCACCAATAATATATTTTTAATTGGCATTATATATACGTTGTCCAAATCTAGAAATCCAATCTTTAGCGCCGACTAATATCGATAATACTCAATAATATTTATTTGGTTTATTTTTCTAGTTTATTGAGGGATATTTCAGCCTTTTGATTTAAATTATGGTAAAAAACCAAATTTTCCATAATTTATATTATTTAATTATTTTGTATCTTTTATCACATTACATCTGACTTTAACAATATCTGAATGATTTATTCATTCAAACTTTATCTCAAGAATAAATATTTTATCTGTCAATGATCTTTTGTTCTAAATATCCATGATGAAATGTTACATTATAACTCCTAATGTTTTAATGATTTCTGTCTAATATATCTCAACTAAAATCTCAAACAGGTCAATTAGTAGTAAGAATAGATTAGGATCGTGTTTAGCGCTATTGAAAATAGCCAATAAAGTTAGCAATGCATAGTTTAAAATGAGCGGTTTTCCTGACTTAACTAGCTATGGATATCGAATAGATGCTGAATTGGGACGAAATAGAGCTGGAGGAAGAATTACTTGGAAAGGAGTTAAACTTGATTCACAACAAACTGTAGTTATTAAACAATTTTGCTTTGCCCAGGCTAATTCAAGCTGGTCAGGATATAAAGCCTATGCTCAAGAAATAAACGTTTTACAACATCTAGACCATCCATATATTCCTCACTACTTAGACAGCATTGAAACTGAAACTGGATTTTGCCTTGTTCAAGAATATATTTTAGCCAGTAACTGTAGCAACTACCGCCCACTATCTATCGAAGAAGTCAAACAAATAGCCGTCAAGATTCTTGATATTTTGATTTATTTGCAGCAGCAAAAATCTTCTATATTACATCAAGATATTAAGCCAGATAATATTTTGCTTGATGAATCTTTAAATGCTTACTTGATTGACTTTGGATTTTCTCGCCTAGAAAATCAAGAAGTTGCGGTTAGCAGCGTTTTTAAAGGGACTCCTGGATTTATCGCCCCAGAACAAATTATGCAACCAACTACAGCTTCTGATATCTATAGTCTGGGAGTTACTCTAATCTGTCTTTTGACCAATAAAAGTATCGAAGAAATAACCGCATTTGCGGCGCCAGATAATCCTTATCAATTGAGCTTAACCAAATTGTTACCAAACTTGGACAAGCCGTTTCTCCAGTGGCTTAAAAAAATGACCGATGTCAAAGTAAGCCAACGGTTTGCTGATGCTTTGTCGGCTAAGGCAGAGTTGCTAAAACTTGATTTGCCAGTTGAGTATTCTAGTAATAGCCTGATCGATCTATTCTCTTTATCAAATTCATCAATCAAGCCGCAGATAGTTGTGGGAACAGCGGGAATTTTCAGCTTGACTATTGTAGGAATATGGGGATTAAAATTTGCCCTTGAGCGGGCTGAATTAACTTTTCTTAACATGGCGATCGCTATCTTAGCAGCGATCGCGATTGGTGTTACCCAGTTGGGGGCGATAACCATTGCTAGTTCTGATTTACAGGCTAGATTACAGGGTATAATCTTGAGCATAGTCATGCCGATTCTGCTCGTAGCTGCAAGTAGTCTGATTTGGGGGATCGAAGAGGCGGTGGCGATCTCAGCCGCCGTTAGTTTAGCCGAAGTTTTGCTGCTTTCTTACTATTGGTGGCAAATACCCACTGCTCAATCTGGAATTATGGTCAAAGCAAGTATCTGGCTTACGGCGATCGCTCTTGGTACCACCCTTGGTTTAAAATTAATTTAATCACTGATTATTAATTACCAATTATGTTTGAGACTCTTCGCTATAATTCAAGATGAATCTTAGGACAGTAAAATAATTTAAGTAAATTTTTATAATCAACCGCGATGTTGTGGAGGAGACGACATTGGACGAACTGAGGGCAGGATTAGCATTAGCCACAGAAGAAGAACTACAGCAGATAACGCAGATACTATTTCATCGTCGTTTTAATCCTCTAGACTATTGGCAAACTCCTGAGCCAATATCTGTTCAAAGCCAGGATCTAGATCTCTGGCTCGATTCTTTGGATCGACGATTTCGTTACTTAGCAGCAGACGGAGTGACGGTATTGCGCGGACGTACCCAAGAAATATCCTATCGAGAAATACTAATTAACGTTTGCCACTATCTCAAGATTCCCTATTCCAGCAGAATGGAAACTACGGATATTGAAGCAGAAATTTTTTTACATCTAGTTAGTAAAGCCTGGGATAAGCTACCGCCCCAGGAACAAAAATCCCTTGCAAGCACAGATAGGCAATTCTTTGGCAACAGCTCATCCCCCCGAACCTCTGCCAGTCCAGTTGCAGCACAGTCCGCTAAAAATATTACTTAAGGGTAGTGGATTAGTCGCGATCAATACGGTCTTAAAATCCTGGTTGCTCAAACATATTGCCCGCCAGTTTGCCCTGCATTTTGCTACCTATCAAGCCGCCAAAACAGCTTTGATTAAGACTGGAACAACGGCAGTAGCCAGCTTAGGTAATCAACTAGCACTCCAGACAGCCAAAAAAGGCATGGTCACCAATGCTGCTCGTTATGGTGCTGCGAGGGGTGTATTTAGTCTCTTGGGACCAATCATGTGGGGTTATTTCGTTGCAGATTTAGGCTGGAAAGCGATCGCCACTAATTATGGTCGTGTAATTCCCATTGTTTTTACTTTGGCGCAAATCCGTTTAATTCGCGAAGACTACTTGACCGTAGGTTAAGTATTGTGGACAAATTTAGCGATCCCCAAAGAAAAATTTAGGAATCCATAAACAATTTGTTAAGAATGCCAGGGGTTTCATTCCATACCTTGGAACATGTAAGTTAAAGAAAGGAAATTTATCAGTAGCTCCTAAATTTTTTGTTTTTCTCTATATGAACCACTTCCCTTGGTTAACTACCTGTATTCTATTTCCCATAGCAGCCTCACTGTTTTTACCGATTATCCCCGATAAGGAGGGCAAAACCGTCCGTTGGTATGCCCTGATCATTGGCTTAATTGATTTTGCCATCATAGTTTACGGTTTTTATCTAGACTATGACTTTAGCAATCCTAATTTGCAGTTAGTGGAAAGCTATGCCTGGATACCTCAGCTCGACCTCAACTGGTCGGTTGGTGCAGATGGATTATCCATGCCGTTAATTTTGCTCACAGGCTTCATTACTACTCTGGCAATCATGGCGGCTTGGCCTGTTACTTATAAGCCTAAGCTGTTTTATTTTCTGATGTTGGCAATGTATGGCGGACAGATTGCCGTATTTGCCGTACAGGATATGCTGCTATTTTTCCTCGTTTGGGAATTAGAATTAGTTCCTGTTTATCTGATTCTGTCAATTTGGGGCGGCAAAAAACGCCTCTATGCGGCGACCAAGTTTATCCTCTATACCGCTGGAGGTTCACTATTTATTTTAATTGCCGCCTTGACCATGGCATTTTACGGCGATACGGTAACATTCAATATGAGTGCGATCGCTGCCAAAGATTATGGCATTAATCTGCAATTATTCTTATATGGCGGCTTTTTAATTGCCTACGGCGTAAAATTACCGATTTTTCCTCTACATACTTGGCTGCCTGATGCCCATGGAGAGGCAACTGCCCCAGCCCACATGTTACTAGCAGGTATACTGCTGAAAATGGGTGGTTATGCCCTACTCAGAATGAATGCAGGAATGCTGCCTGATGCCCATGCTGTCTTTGCGCCAATCCTGGTAATTTTAGGCGTAGTAAATATTGTCTATGCGGCACTTACTTCCTTTGCCCAACGCAACCTCAAGCGTAAGATTGCCTATTCTTCAATTTCCCATATGGGATTTGTCCTTATTGGTATCGCTTCCTTTACCGACTTAGGAATCAGTGGCGCAATGCTCCAGATGATTTCTCATGGCTTGATTGGAGCTAGTTTGTTCTTTATGGTGGGCGCTACCTATGACCGCAGCCATACCTTAATGCTGGATGAGATGGGTGGTGTAGGTCAAAAGATGAAGAAAATCTTTGCGATGTGGACTACCTGTTCTTTTGCCTCCTTGGCATTGCCAGGGATGAGCGGCTTTGTGGCAGAATTGATGGTGTTTGTTGGGTTTGCCACCAGTGATGCCTATAACTCCACTTTTAAAGTGTGTATCGTATTCTTAGCCGCAGTTGGGGTGATTTTGACTCCAATTTACCTGTTGTCCATGCTGCGAGAAATGCTTTATGGACCAGAAAATAAAGAGTTAGTAGATCACACTAACTTGGTAGATGCTGAACCAAGAGAAGTGTTTATCATTGCTTGTCTATTGATCCCAATCATTGGCATTGGTTTGTATCCCAAGCTAGTTACTCAAATTTATGACGCTAGCATCAGTCAACTAACAGCTAGACTGCGCGCTTCTGTCCCAAGCTTAGTTCAAGAGGCAGCAGTGACCAGCAATGTTTATTCGATGAAGACTTTAACCGCACCTCGACTTGTTGAATTGGTCAAGACTAACTAATAACTACGCAGATATCAACTTAAAAAAGGGTCGGCATGATTGCTGACCTTTTTTTATCAGTTGATAATTTAATTCCAATGGTATCTTCAGTCAATTTTTGATTCCTGTAGAACCGATGCCCTGAATCAATTGCTTTTGACCAATTAAAAATATAACCACTACGGGAATAGTAGAAATCACGACGGCTGCCATCAGCAGTGACCAATCACTTGTAAACTGCTCTTGAAACTCCGATAAAGCTAGCTGTACGGTTCTTAATTCTGGACGGGTGGTAAATACCAGAGGCTTAAATAAATCGTTCCATTCCCCAATAAAGGTTAGGAGAAATAGGGTAATAATTGCTGGGCGGGACAAAGGCAACATAATCTGAGTCAGAATCTGCCAGCGATTAGCACCATCTAAAGCTGCCGCTTCCTCAAGTTCGATGGGTATGCTAGCAAAATATTGACGCATCAGGAAAATACCAAAGCCATTAGCGGCAGTGGGTAAGATTAACGACCAGTAGCTATTGATTAAATGCGCCCATTTAAGAATCACAAAAATAGGAATCACTAATAGTTGGAAAGGAATGACCAAGGTAGCCAAGATCAACCACAAGATTGCTTGCTTTCCTTTAAATTCAAGTCTGGCTAGGGCATATCCCGCTAGTGCAGAAGTAATTATTTGAAGTGCCGTGACGCTTAAAGCCACGATGGTGGAGTTGGCAAAAGCCAATAAAAATGCTCCCTGATGCCAGGCTTGCTGGTAATTAGCCAAAGTGAAATGACGATCGCCTGAAGTTAAAGAGCTTTGGATGACAATTATCAAAGGCGACAAGACGATCGCTGCGCCTAAAATTAGACCAATCAAAGTTAATATTTTTATGGTGTCTGGCGATCGCATTTTCATCAAGATATCTTCAATATGTTAGTAAATTACTTTCCCTGGCAGTTATCGTAGCCTTATATACCTTATACGCGATCGCATTCCAGCTATGGTTCTGGAACTGGCTTTCCATTAACGAAACGGCGACAGTCAAAATCAACATCTAATTCAATATCGCTTAAGCTGCGATCGACTACCTGCACGATTCCTTTACTAGTACATTTAATATCTGAGGCATTAAATTGTGTAGGAGTATTAGACAATGCTGCTACCTCCTGCAAAGGCTTGATTTTAGCTTCTAGCAGCTTGGTTCGATATTTACTGGCATTTTTTATTGTTGGTACGATCTCGGATAAAACAAAATCAACCTTGCTGTTTTCATCTTGTTGAGATTCAATCATTGTTAGAGTGGAAAATACCTGTGAACAATTTTTTACTTGTTTAATTCGCTGCTTGATGTCTTTAGCATCTGCAAACGAAATTAATATTTCAAAATCGGTATGACTAGAGTATTTTTCCTGTTTAGAACTAATTCCTTTTCTTGAATAGGCTAACGGAGAGTCGTAATTGACCATCTTTGCAGAACAGCCTGGAACATCAGTAACTTTTTTTGATAGGTTGTCTGAGTTTAATTCTAATAATCGATTAGCTTCTACAACAGAATTGGCAGTAGAACTAATTTTGGCACTCATGATTGCAATTTCGGGGGGAACAACAAAGCGATCGCCAGCAGGATCTTGAGGAGAATTAGCTGGCTCATTGTTCGACTCATAATCGTCACGAGAACTTTGAGCCTGAACTGATGCAGTTGATGTTGATGTTTCGTTTCGACTACAGGCAATAAATAGTAGTAAAAGACAGGATAACCAAATGAGTTTAGAAGACTTCAGCATAATATTAAGTAAAACTTTGATTCATAAATATAAAACTATTTTTTGAGAAAAATAGAATCAAAGCGATCGCATTTAATATTACCTGTGCTTCAGGTATAACGAAATAACTGAATATGTCTGAAGAATGATTTATATTATTGGTTACTTAGCCAATGATAGAGTGAGCTTTATCAGCTATCAACTATCAGTAATTAATAAATCCCTCGACAAACAATTAATATGACAGTTATTCTGACCTATAATCCTCGACATCTTATTCGTATTAGATATTTTCTGCGTACAATAAATCGCAAACTTCATCTTAAACGACTTTGGAACCAGGATAACGGCGATTGGCATTGGTTGAAAGAAAAGGCAACCCCTATTGCTAGCTTAAACCGAAGTATCTGGCGGTTATCTGTCCCCTCATTTAGCTTTCACTTTATGCTGGGTTTGTCAACTATTATTGCTACCCTAGGGCTATTGGCAAATAGTGCGGCGGTAATTATTGGAGCGATGATTGTTGCTCCCTTGATGGGACCTATTGTGGGCATGGCTTATTCTACGGCAATGGGTAATCGTAAACTGCTGCGCCGTTCTAGCTTTACAGTACTTAAAGGAATCTTGCTCACAATTGGCGTTTCTTGGCTTGCTGCTTCAGTCATCGGCTTAGATACCGTCGATACCGAGATCATGTCTCGGGTTAAGCCAACTCTGATTGACTTTGGGATTGCTATGGCAGCAGGGGCAGCAGGGGCTTTTGCCAATACCCGCCGAAGTATTTCTACTGCCATGCCAGGAGTTGCGATCGCCGTGGCTTTAGTACCTCCTCTTAGCGTAGTTGGGATTGGTTTGGCACAAGGGCAGGGTGACATTGCCTTTGGTGCGCTGCTGTTATTTTTGACTAACCTAATTTGTATTATCTTTTTTGGTAGCTTAGTATTTTTGTTTCAGTCCTATGGCAATATTGACCGAGCGAAAAAAGGGTTGGTAATGTCTACGGCAGTCATGTTTTTGTTGGGTATTCCCTTAACTCTCTCGATGCGTGAGTTGATTGTAACTAAAAATGTTCGCTATCAAATTGAAGAGTTTATTCTTAATGAAACAGAAACTTTTGCTAATGCCGATATCAATTCAATTGTAGTTACACCGAAAAAAGGCTATCTGAGAGTGGATTTAGGAATAGCAGCACCTCTTAATTCAATTTCCCAAGCTCAAATTGAACAGGTAAAATCTACCCTCGCCCAAAAGATTGGTAAAGAAATTTACCTTGATGTGGAAGTGATTCCTCTGCGACGTATCACAGTCCCCAACTGAGTAATTTAGCTTTGCTCGATGATTATTGGTTGAAATTAGCTTAGAAATAAAATCTAACTTAAGAATGATCTTCAATCATTAGCTGACAGCGTAATATTACTTAGCATTCAGTATGCGCGACACGAAGGTTAGCCCTTTAAAATAGGACAAGAAAACTTAGCCAGACTAAAATACCTGCGACCCAATTGATTGTTGAAGACAAAATTTAATTAACTAAATTAACTAAATATATAACTATTTAGCTGACCTTGGAGAGTTCTAATATGTCCGAGTTTAACGGTGTGATGATGCAGTATTTCCACTGGTACAACGAGCCTGATGGCAGTCTGTGGAATCAGTTGGCAGAAAACGCCGAGCATTTAGCTAAAGTTGGGATTACTTCTGTTTGGCTACCTCCTGCCTACAAAGGTACTGGTGGTGGTTACGATGTAGGTTACGGCGTTTACGACATATTTGACCTAGGGGAGTTTGACCAAAAAGGCTCGGTCAGAACTAAATACGGTACTAAAGAAGAATACGTTAAGGCAATTAAAATAGCGAAAGAAGCTGGTATTCGCACCTATGCAGACGTAGTGTTAAATCACAAACTTGGTGCTGACTTAGAAGAAGAGGCAGAAGCAACGCCCATGAGTCCCGATAATCGCCATGAACCAATGGGGGATTTGCAAAAGGTTAAAACTTGGACACACTTTACCTTTCCAGGACGAAAAGGCAAATATTCCAGCTTAGAATGGCACTGGTGGCATTTTGACGCGGTTGACTATAATGCCTATGACGGCGATGCTAATGCAATCTATCTATTCAAAGATAAACAATTTGACGATCAGGTAGATTTAGAAAAAGGTTCGTTTGCTTACCTCATGGGCTGCGATCTGGATATGGAACAGGAGGAAGTGCGAGGAGAACTGATGTACTGGGGTGAGTGGTATATGGATACCACCGATGTTGATGGTTTTCGCTTTGATGCGGTTAAGCATGTTAAGGCAGGATTTTTTCCTAATTGGTTAAACCACGTCAGACAATACTCAGGCAAACCCTTATTTGCTGTCGGCGAATACTGGTCAGATAATATTGAAGCGTTACACCACTTTATTGATAGTACTGGTGGGGATGTGGCTTTGTTTGATGCACCCTTGCACTATAACTTTACTGAAGCCAGTAAAACAGGCAACAATTTTGATATGTGCCAAATATTTGATGGCACATTAGTTAAAGATCAGCCTACTTTGGCGGTAACTTTAGTCGAAAATCATGATTCCCAACCTCTACAGTCTCTCGAATCTGTGGTAGAAGCTTGGTTTAAACCTTTGGCTTATGCCTTGATTCTGTTAAGGAGAGATGGCTATCCCTGTGTTTTTTATGCTGATTACTATGGCGCACATTATAAAGACACAGGGAAAGATGGACAGGAATATGAGATATTTATGGACTCTCATCAGTGGTTAATTGATAAGTTCCTCCAAACACGTCAAGAATATGCTTATGGCGATCAGTACGATTACTTTGACCACGCTAACTGTATTGGCTGGACAAGATTGGGTGATGAAGAACATCCAGGAGGCATAGCGGTAGTTTTAAGCAATGGTGATGAAGGTACTAAATGGATGGAGGTTGGTAAACCCAATCAAACCTACGTCGATCTTACCGAACATATAGAAGAGCCAGTTACTACCAATGAAGAGGGCTGGGCAAATTTCCGTTGTCTGGCAGGTTCAGTTTCTGTTTGGATTCCTAAATCATCCGATCTACTAGATTCCTAACTCTCTCTAACAATACCTAAAAATACTTTGCCCATCTTCTCTACTAAAGCATTTAAGAAGTGGGCATCGTTTTTTGTTTAATTAAACTTAAACTTAAACTTAATTATCAAGAACATCATCAATTGATGGAGTCTTAATTTCATCTAGATTAAGTTTTTCGGCAATGCTTTCTGAATCAGCTTTGGCTTCGGCTTCAGCTTCAGCCTGCTGTGATAACTCTGCCTGTAGTCGATTGCGGTTTGCTTTGGCTGATTCATACTCTGTATCGTTGAGTACGTTGTTTCCTGATATGCCCACGGCATCTCTTTCTAAAACTTCGGCAAAAGCAGTGTCTTGATGACCAAGAGCGATCGCTGAACCGATAAATAAAACAACGGAAATTAGACACACAGACAAAAGGCGGCGAAAATCAATTTTTGCTAAGATAAACATTTTTTTGTTTGAAGCGATTTAATAACATTTCAACAAGTCGATTAGAGATGCTTTCTGACCGAAAGCCTCTCTCGACTTCAACTATCTATTAACCCAGTATTTTGTGCTGACTAGTATCCTTCGCAAGATTGACTTTTACAAAATCATACTTTTAAATTACCAATAATGTTAGATATCTAGCTATAGATTGATTCAATCTTTTTTAGAGTTGGGATAGGTTGAGGCTGCTTTAGTAAGACAATTATAAATGAATACCTATATTCTCAGCCTATTGGTAATAGGATTGCTGCTATTGGCAGTAACCCTTGGTTCTGGTTGGATTAAACGTCTACCTCTTTCTTATGCTTTAATCTATCTTGTGGTGGGTATTTTACTTGGTTCTTATGGCTTTGGATTAATTAAAATCAAACCAGATACCCAGTTTCTAGAAAGATTAAGCGAATTTGTGGTCATTGTCTCTGTATTTGGCTGTGGGCTTAAGATCAATCGTCCTCTTAAACTTTGGGCATGGCAATCGACAATTAGATTAATTGGGCTGCTGATGCCGATCTCTATTTTAGCTTTAACGCTGGTTGCTCATTATGTTTTAGGCATGGGTTGGGGTGCTGCGGTGCTGCTAGGGGCAATCCTCGCACCTACCGATCCTGTATTGGCTTCAGAGGTACAGCTTGCCCACGTAGAGGATAAAGATGAGTTGCGCTTTGCCTTGACTTCTGAAGGGGGTTTAAATGACTCTTTGGCGTTTCCCTTGGTTTACTTCGGCATTTATGCGTTCAAAGATCCTAACTACAATAACTGGTTTAAAAGCTGGGTAGTAATTGATTTATTTTGGGCGATCGCAGCAGGTATTGTTATGGGTATAGTAGTGGCAAAAGCAGTAGTCTGGCTCGATCGCACCTTACAAAAACGTCGCGAAGCAGATGAACTACTAGAAGACTTTGTGGCTATCAGTATTATTTTATTAACCTACTCTCTAACTGAATTAGTCAATGGCTATGGGTTTTTAGCGGTATTTGTGGCGGGGTTGGTGGTACAGCGTAGCTACTTTGGTCAACAGGAAAAACGTATGGCGCAGCTAGAATTTACCGAACAAATAGAAAAGCTCTTAGAAGTAACGGCGATCGTCATTTTAGGCACGATTTTATTGATTGAACCAATGCTAAAATACGCAGGCCAATCTTTTTTAATTGCAGGGTTACTATTTCTAGTAATTCGTCCTTTGGGGGTATGGCTAAGTATGTTAGGAGGAAATTTACCAAAAACAACTAGTAGTCTGATGGGTTGGTTTGGCATCAAAGGTTTGGGTTCACTTTATTATCTATCCTATGCCTTGGGCAAAGGAGTTTCAGGAGAGGTTGCCGAAGAAATTGCCTGGATTACCTACACTGTAATTGTTTTGTCTGTTATTGCCCATGGCATTAGTGCTTATCCTCTTATGGCTTGGTATGAAAATCTCAAAAATGAGGATCAAAAACCAAATAAAGCTTCCAAGTTAGTCTAGTTTATCTCTCTTAAGACAGAACTAATTTTGGGAAAGATTACCTACAGTAGAAAAATCTATACAATTTAATGCCATGACTCGTTCAGCTTGTTTGATTTTTAATCCTGTTGCAGGACAAGGCGACTCAGAACAGGACTTAGCGACCATTAAACGCATTTTAGAGCCAGAATTCGACCTTGATATACAATTTACCACCAAGGAAATAAGCGGTGGCGAACTAGCCCGTAAAGCAGTAGCCAATAATGCAGAGATAATTATTGCCTCTGGAGGAGACGGTACAGTTTCCATGGTAGCTGAAGCTTTGATCGATACAGATATTCCGCTAGGTGCGATCGCTAGAGGAACAGCAAATGCCTTCGCTAATGCCTTAGATATTCCCGATACGATCGAAGCAGCCTGTAAGGTAATTGTGGATGGTGCGACTAAAAAAGTAGATGTCGCGATGTGTAACGGCAAGCCGATGATTTTGTTAGCAGGGATAGGTTTTGAAGCTGAGACGGTAGAAGATGCCGATCGCGAGGCAAAAGATCGCTTGGGAATGCTCGCTTATGTACTTTCTGGATTGAAGCAGCTACGAGAATTTGAGAAGTTTAGTACCACCATTGAAACCGATGACAAGATAATTGAGGTGGAGGCTAACGCCGTTACCGTTGCTAATGCGGCACCTCCTACTTCCATCCTAGCTCAAGGCACGGCAGGGGTAATTTACGATGATGGGCTGCTAGATGTTACGATCATTGCTGCTGAAAGCAGAACAGCCGCGATCGCCATTTCCTATCATCTGCTTCAGAGTGCCAGTAATGATGAAGCAGCAGAAAGAAATGATATTGGATACTTGCGAACTAAGTGGGTCAAAGTTACCACAGATCCCCCGCAAAAGGTTGTTTTGGATGGAGAAATAATTGGCTCAACTCCGATAGAAGTTAAATGTATTCCTGGAGGATTAACCGTATTTACTCCCTTAGAACAAGTTATTCAAGCCAAAGAAAAATTAGATCATCTTCCTGGAATAAAAATCACAGAGAAAGAATCTACTTCTGAAGCAAAAACCACAGCAGATTCGTTAGTTTCGATAGTAAAGGATGGAGTTGAACTAGAGATGAATGAGTCTCTTAGTGACTTGTAATAAGTAGCGAGTCATCTCTGTACAAGATTTAGAACTGAAAAAAAGTATTGAGATAAGCATTAATTATTGCATCGCCGAAAAATAGGCTTAAGGCTCCGCCAAATGCCAGAAAAGGACCAAAAGGTATCGGTTGTTTTCTTTCAATCATTCTCAGGGCGATCGCGCCACCACCGATGATTGAACCTATGCCACAGGCGATAAAACTCGACAGAAAGACGTATTTCCAACCTATCCACGCGCCAATAGTTGCCATCAGTTTACCGTCCGCATCACCCATTGCCTGTTGCCCCATCATTAATAGACCAACCAAAGCAATAATCTCAATTAACCAGATACCGAGTAAAGCACCGCTAACGCCAAACATCAATCTATTGGCAATACCCTGTCCCTGTGCCGCTTGCCAACCCATCACCCCCTGAAATATTAATCCCAATACTAAGCCTGACTTAGTTAAGGAAGATGGTAAAGTCATCGTATCTAGATCGATCATCGACAACGACAGTAGCCAAGACAAAAAAGCACAATAGCCTACGGTTTCAAGACTGTACCCAAAACGCCAGAAAACCAACATGTATAGCAATCCTGTCACCGCTTCGATAATTGGATAGCGACTAGAAATATTGGTTTTACACCAGCGACAACGCCCCCTAAGCCACAACCAGCCAAATACTGGGACATTCTCTGTAATGCCGAGTTGATGTAGACATTGAGGACAACGGGATGGAGGATAAATCAAGGATATTCCAGCAGGAATACGATATATAACCACGTTTAAAAAACTACCAATACAGGCACCAAAGGTAAAAGCCGTGGTAGATCCGATCGCTGTAATCAGCGTTTCCATAATATTTAGCTTTAAATTTGAATAAATAATTTAGAAATAGCAGAAAATACTAGTTTTAATATGTCTCGCCTTCGATCTGCTTCAGAGGAATAAAGCACTCTCTAGGCAAAAGTATTGGCTTCGGGCTAAACGCCAATTGTCCTCGATGATTATCTCGATTAATCACTATGCCCATAAGTCTTCGATCGGTGGTTACGTTAAGATTACAGTAGCTTCGGTAGATATTCCTCGCAGCTTTGATTAAGCTTGGATCGAAAAATATCATATTAGCCTCCTGAGTCTTAGTTAGATTATTGTTGCGCGTAGACGGTTTTGAATTCACTGAAGGATCCCAAAAAAGACAACTCCAAATTTAACCTAATTTTTTTCAGAAGGAGAGAAGAAAAAATTAATTTATATGACAAAAGTTGTTTTTTAAAGATGTTGAGGTTACAAGACTAGTTGTTTCTACGGATACGATAGTAATATAGATTTTATTGATCATGGTTTGATGGACAATTGGGATTTTCAACCACCACCCGAATCGGAATTAGGCGATCGCCAAGTTGATTTAGAATCGACCCATTTACAATATAAGCGCATTGCTTTAATGGTGACGGGTAGCATTGCGGCAATGAAAGCGCCCTTAATTGCCCGTACTCTTCGTCGTCAGGGGGCAGAGGTGGTGGCTTTTGCCTCTGATGAAGCTTTGCGGTATACCACTATAGATGCTTTAGAGTGGAGTACGACTAATCCTGTTATTACTAAATTAACTGCCAATGCCGAACACCTCAGCGATGAGAATCCTTTTGCCGCTTACGTAGTTGCTCCTGCTACGTATAACACTATTAACAAGATGGCTTTAGGTATTGCTGATAGTCTAATTACCTCAAGCTTAGGTTCAGCTATCGGCAGAATGGAGCAAGGTAAAACCCAGATTCTCATCGCCCCGACAATGCACGGCAGTTTGCATAATTCGCTCCTGACTGAATCTTTACGTAAGTTGGATCGCCTGGGAGTGGCAATCATCCCGCCTAAAGTCGCCAACGGTAAAAATAATCTACCAGCAGAAAAAGCGATCGCCTTTGCCGTTTGTCGTGCCGTAAGTTCATCCTCCCTCAAGGATATACCCATTTTAGTTACAGGAGGACCAACACCTGTACCTATAGATAATATCCGTCGTCTAACAAATCGTTTTACTGGTAGATTAGGCACCTGTATCGCTGAAGAATTATATCTGCGTGGGGCAAAAGTAATGCTCATTCACGGACAAGGTAGTTATTCTCCTCCCTGCTATCTGCCTCATAAGATAGTTGTTACCTACGATGAATATTTAACTGAGGTAATGACAGAGCTACAGCATGATTATCGGTATGGCATCTTTTCTGCTGCGGTGGCTGACTACCAGCCTGTACGAGTATTTCCTGGCAAAATTCCTAGTGGTGAATTATCAAAAATTGATTTAATCCCAACTCAAAAAGTAATTAGGGAAGTAAAAGCCAAGTTTCCCAACTTAGGAATGATTACTTTTAAATATCAGGAGAATATTTCTCATCAGGAGTTAATCGATATTGCTCAAATAAGACTACAGCAGGGTTATCAAATGGTAGTCGCCAATCGCGGAGAAGAACACCAAGCCACCGGCGCACAGGTAGCCTATTTAGTGACAAAAGAGCGAAAACCACAGAAAGCAGTAGGGAAACAGGAAATTGCTAAGGCGATCGCCGATTATTTAGATGCTTAGTTTTGGTTACTCGATCTTACCTTCCAAAATAACCTTGGGAGTACGCTTGATATATGGCTTGGATGCGGGTTTTAGCATTAAGTTTAGTCACCGCGTTATTAATGTGGAACTTGACAGTGCGATCGCTAATATATAATTTTTGAGCAATTTCTCGATCGCGCATTCCCTGTGCCAAAAGCATAATTACCTCTTGTTCTCTTTGGGAAAGATCGATCGGGGATTTTGTTTTCTGTATGTAGGGAAGAGTTATTTTTATTTGCACAATATTATTATCGGAAATATCAGTATGTAATTCACCATCTAGGCGATCGATGGCAAACATAACATTGCTAAAAATTGTTTTTACTTCTAGATCTGAATTTAGGATTAACATTGCTTCTAAACGAAGACGATCGCTTTTGTAAGTCAGACGGCAATAGTTACAGTTATTAGTCTGAAGAATCTCCGTGGTTTTTAATAGTATGTAGGTGCAAGAAATATCTAAAGGTTTCTCATTCCCAACTAAAGTCACACGAACATTAGTCAAAATCTTGGATATTTGTTCGGAAAGGGGTAAATCGATTGATGATTTTGAGTTATAAATCGGCGATTGTGCCTGAGATAGTTGATATAGTTGAGCATTATTCAAAGCTACTGCTACAGAACTACAGAGTATCCTTAATGCTTCTAAAAACTCGGCTCTCATCGGTTGATGACTAAAAACTGCCAATACTCCAATTACTTTTCCTGTAATAGCTAAAGGCAAACCTGCAAAACCACAGATTTTGTTATCAATTGCCCACTGACGATCTTTTACCCAAGATTCTGACGCTAACTGGTTGCTCAAAAAGGGAATACAGTGTTGGGCAATTTTACCCACTTTGTAAGCACCCATTGGCACTGTGGCGAAATCCCCATCTAGGCGAGTATACAACCCTGAAGAAGCTACTAGATTTAGGGCGGTGAGATCGCTTTCTACTAGCCAAATACGCACCAAGGAACAGTCAAATCGGTCGATTAAACCTTGCGTAATCTTAGCGGCGATCGCTTTTGGCTCAAGACAGCCAGATAAACTTTGATTCAAGCGATCGACATTCTGTAGTTCGAGCAGCAATCGAGCAGGATTGATTAAGGCATCATGAGCATTAGACACAGGAATTGAAATAAGTAAGCTATTAGATCTATTGAGAGGCAAAATACATTTTCATCCTGTACTTAAAGTTACAAAGTCGATATATTTTATTTAGCCAGAATGCGTTTGCCGTTTAATATTAGAGGTAATCCATAATACGGAATTGCCACTCTCAGCTCTAACTGTTGGCGATAAAGTGCGACAATTATTAGTCATTACATACGACATATGTTTCTATTTATCTAGTTAAAATCAGTCAATATGACAACTGCGATCGCCAGTCAATTAAAATCTGTAATTGATAGCCAGACAAAACTGATTGAGTTTAATGATGCCGATACCTACTGGCAAACTAGAATCGATCGGGCAGTAGAAGTTAATGCTCCTTTATATTTATTGTTTCCCCAAACCATTGAGGTTTTAGGTGAAGTAGTTAAACTAGCCTCTCAACATCAGTGGCGAATTTTAATTTGTGGTAACGGTAGTAAACTTAATTGGGGAAGAACCGCTCAAGACATTCAGTTAGTAATCAGTTTACAAAATTGCGATCGCTTAATTGAACATGCGGTGGGAGATTTAACTATCACTGTCGAAGCAGGGATGAAGTTAAGTGACTTACAATCAAAACTGCGATCGCACAAGCAGTTTTTACCAATAGATCCTAGTCATGACGATGCTACTCTGGGGGGAATTGTGGCATCAGCAGATACGGGGAGTCATCGCCAGCGTTACGGTGGAGTCAGGGATTTATTACTAGGTATATCTTTTGTCCGTGCAGATGGGGAAATTGCCAAAGCTGGTGGCAGGGTGGTAAAAAATGTTGCTGGTTATGACCTAATGAAGTTATTTACAGGTGCGTTCGGTACATTAGGCATTATTACTCAATTAACCTTTCGTACCTATCCCCTAATTTCTACTTCTCAGACATTACTTTTAACAGGAAAAGCCCAGGAGATTGGTCAAGCTACTCAGACAATACGTAATTCTGGTATGACTCCAGCGGCAATGGATTTGTTATCGACTGCTGTAGTTAGTGAGCTTGATTTAGGTACAGGTATAGGCTTGATTATACGCTGGCAAACCATTGCTGAAAGTATCGAACAGCAGACTGAAGAGGTACAGGCGATCGCTAAACACCTAGATCTAACTACTAATATCTACCAAGGCGAACCAGAAGCAGACTTGTGGCGCAATTGCGCTAATCTAACCACCAGAGCAAATTCGGAACAATCGCTCATTTGTAAAATTGGACTTGCTCCTATTGCTGCAATAAATTTTCTACAATTAGAAGTAGTTAATCATCATGTTGCAGCGAGAATTCACGCTAGTAGTGGCATCGGTCAATTACAGTTAGAATCAGACCAAAATACGCTCGAAATTATTCAACAAATGCGATCGCTCTGCGAACAAAACCAGGGTTTTTTAACTATTCTCGATGCGCCAAAAGCCCTCAAGCAGCAAATAGATGTTTGGGGATATACAGGAAATGCTCTCAAAACTATGGAAGCCATAAAAAATCAGTTCGATCCACAAGGCATTCTCAATTGCGATCGCTTTATGGTCTAAATATTCGTTAACAGCTAATAGCTTAAAGCTACGAAGAATCAAAGCACTACAATTTAATACTTCTAATCAACAGCGATCTTAATGACTAACTTTGATGCTAAAAATCCGCCCAAACCAGAATTAATCGACTCTTGCGTACACTGTGGTTTTTGCCTAGCTACTTGTCCTAGTTATCGAGTAATTGGGAAAGAAATGGATTCTCCTCGAGGCAGGATCTATTTGATGGATGCCATAAATCAAGGGGAAGCAACTATAAATACGGCTACCTCTGAACATTTTGATTCCTGTCTGGGTTGTCTTGCCTGCGTAACTACCTGTCCCTCTGGGGTACAGTACGATCGATTAATTGCCGCCACTCGTCCTCAAATTGAGAGAAATCAAACCCGCAGCCTGCCCGACAGATTAATTAGAACTTTGATTTTCAATCTGTTCCCCTATCCAAATCGCTTACGTTTTCTACTCCCTCCCCTCTGGCTATACCAGAGTTCTGGTTTACAGAAGCTGGTGCGAAATACTGGAATGCTACAAAAACTAACTCCTCGTTTAGCAGCAATGGAGGCAATTTTACCAAAAATTACCGATAGTAGCTGGCGCAATGATTTACCCGATGTCATTCCTGCACAGGGAGAAAAACGCTATCGAGTCGGCATGATTCTAGGATGCGTACAGCGATTGTTCTTTTCCCCCGTGAATGAAGCAACTGCGAGGGTACTAACTGCTAATGGCTGTGAGGTAGTAATTCCTGCTAGTCAAGGTTGTTGTGCTGCCTTACCCGCTCACCAAGGACAAGAAGCACAGGCACAGGCTTTAGCTAGACAGATGATCGATAGTTTTATTGATGAGGATTTAGACGCGATTATTATCAACGCAGCAGGCTGTGGTCATACTCTTAAAGAATATGGTCATATATTAGAAGACGATCCTGACTACAAGGAAAAAGCCGAAAACTTTGTTAGCAAGGTTAAAGATGTTCAGGAGTTTCTAGCCCAAATCAAATTTTCTGTAGAACTTCATCCTATTGCTTCAGGGGAATTAAACCTGGTATATCAAGATGCTTGTCATCTTTTACACGGACAAAAGATCAGCGTACAACCCCGTGAGTTATTAAAAAGCATACCTGGAGTCAAGCTACATGAACCTTTAGATGCTAGTTTATGTTGCGGTAGCGCGGGTATTTATAATATGTTGCAGCCAGAGACAGCAGATGAATTAGGCAGACAAAAGGCTGATAATTTACTAAATACGGGAGCAAGTGTAATTGCTTCGCCAAATCCTGGTTGTTCTTTACAGATTCAAAAGCATCTGGAATTAAGAGGTTCTAAGGTTAAGTTATTTCATCCTGTGGAGTTATTGGATTATTCGATTAGAAGAAAGCAGATTTAATCTGCAACAAAGAAGTTTGGTACTATAACGCTTGTTTGTCTTAACACTCAATTACAAAACACCTTTCGACAAATGGCTAATGCGATCGCAATCTACTTTCGCTCTGTAGATCATTTTTTTCACAGAGAAAATTGTATACATTGTTGTAATTTACAGGTTTCGTTTTTGAAACTTGCTTGAAATAAAATAAAAACTTTAGTCATTCTTTTGATATCTTACGTACTACTTTAGATCTATTTTCGATTTCCATTTGATCGAGATCGATGTACCCTGTTTTCAAGATAAACTCCCTCGTTTCCTGGAGGTTCTTTTGGGTGTATTCTAGCTCTCTCTTTAATTTCTGATTTTCTAATTTAAGCTTGATATTCTCTACCTGAAAATCCTCCAGAGAATTTTTCCCTGTGTTTACCCTGTCTATAGTAGCTTTAAGCTCCTCGATTTCCCTAATTAATTCTGCTTTATCTTGCTGCAATATTTTGACTGTTGTTGTACTTTTATTAGGGCGATCGCATTTAACTAGGCTATATTTTTGCTGCTCTCTTAGTCTCTGAATCTTATATGCTAGCTCTGGATATTTGTAGATATAACTAACGGAAACTCCTGCCTTTCTTGCTACTGAGCGAATAGTTATTTTTTGATTATTCTTGGTTAATTCAGCGATCGCTTCTTGGGCTTTTAAGAGCGCTTCCTGCTTTTTTTTCTGGCTGGCTTTATGCAGTTCTGCTATTTGTTTATCTGACATTACACTGCTAAATTAATATTTACTTGATAACGATATAGACGTTGTGGATGTTTTTGCAAGTATTGCCGATAATTACAGTTATCGGAAGTTCAGTATTTACTATTTTATTCGAGTATAAGCCCTTCTACACATAGACTTAGAAGCCAACCCAAGGATATGTCATAAATTTACCCATTTATCAGAGGTTTCTGATGATCGTTCAGGAGCCTCGTAATAGCTGTCAATATTATAGATGTGGTAAATAAGTTTTGTACTAAGAAGACCAAAAAAATATCTATTTGAAATTGCTATTTTGAGTAGATGCAAGCTGTCAAATAAAAATATTTTAAATAATATTTTGGAGACACATCTTCAAACAGCGTCTTTATCCGTAATTTAAATGGCAACTACTCCAGAGACAGTGGCATATCTAAATCCATGAAACTTATAAACCTGGATGCCGAGTTTGATTAAACTAACTTTTAACACATCTTGTATTGGTAAAAGAAATAACCATTTATACCAAGAGCGATCGCCAACAAAGTTTCCTTTAACGAAAGCCACATATAACTATATTTTCTTAGCTTTAAAATATCAAATTGTGTCATTTATTTAAATTTGACACACAAAAATTAGTTAAGTCTCGGTAAACTTGTTTCCTGTATAAATTTAACAGCGATAGTCTGCCTGGAATTAGTTAAACCAAAGGCATGAAGTCTTAAATCGAATAATATGTGTCATAAATAAAAATTTGACACCCTATTAAAAGTAATACCAATTTATCTGTTCTTTTGTAAACTAATGCATGAACAAGTTGCTAAATATAAATCTCGCTTTGAAGGTGAGTAACAAAGGATTACCTACGGCTACTCAGTTACACATCGGCAACAATGCCGTAATTGAGGTAACAGGCTTAAGAAATCCCTGCCCTCAACTAAATAGCTTTCAAGAGGGTCTTATGGCTGCGGTATTAGATCGAGATGCAGAAGGCAATATTATTCGTAAAGCGGGGATTATGGGCATTGTAATTGCCTCTGGAGTGATATTCGCAGAAGACGTTATTCGGGTGAAACTTCCATCTCAACCTTATATACCCTTGGAAAGAGTTTAGTAATGTATCAAAAATAAAATATTGACACAAATCACTAATACTGATTCCCTGCTGAGTTATGAATTGGCGATCGCTAATAGATTTCGTTAAAGCTCACTATTCATCTTTCTGAAACATTTCGTAGTAGGGAAGATTGTTTTTAATCGCATAGTCGGTTTTAGAAGAATAAAACTCTCCATGGCGATCGTGAAAAGCCCAGCTAGTAGGGAACTGTAGGATTGCTCCCATGGTTAGAGGTACACCAGATTCCTTAAGTGTTTTGATTCGGCGGTGGAGAGTACTGCGCGATAGACCTGTTTCTTCGATTAGCTGGCGATAACTATACTTTTTGCCCTCGATAAGCATAATGATTTTATCTAGTCAATTGTGTCAGGAGTTTAATTTTGACACAGATATTAAATATTGGCATTTAACTAGCTCAATAACAATTCTTTTATTCTTTTTTTATTCTTTAAATGTGTCATTATTTTAACTTTGAAACATGAGTTAGCTACAATTAGTAAATCCTTGAGGTTTTTTTCCATGGCATTACCAAGAATAAAGGTAGCTAAAGATAAAGCAGAATTAGTACGGAAGCTTCTGAACACAAAAGGAACAACAGGTGCTTTTGCCACCTACGCCGATATAATTGCCTTTGCTGCCAGTTTTGGCGTAAAACATCAACAGCGATCGCCAATTACGGAAATATCTCAAAGCGAACCTGCACCAATCAGCTTAGAGGTTTTTATTTCTCGTGGCTACGATCGCCTGATTAAACTAATCGCGGTAATGTCGACTCAAGATCTAAAAACATTGTCTATAGAAGACCCCGTTGCCGAAGCCAATAAAGTTCTGATCTTTGAAGAATACGCCAATGGCGGTTTAGCCCAACTGCATTACGAACTAAGAGGCGCAGTAGATTACACCGAAAGATTAGTCTTAATTCTCAATGCAGAACGATTTGCTACTGAAACTAATGACGAAGAATTCGATCTGAGCAGATTTCTCTGATGTGTCATTTTTAAAATTTTTACACATTTTTTAGTATTTTACTATACAAAAATGGGCAAGATGCTCTGTACTTTTAAAATTTATTCATGGCACTTCTAACATCATTACAACGTCATCAACGATCGGATGTGGGCAAGTGAGGTTCAATTAATCGAAGCACTATTATGGGAACAATAAGAGGGATTCATTGTAATTTGGCTAGTGAAATCTGAATAGAATTACGTCACCTGCAATGAATAATAGGACGATAACTTTTTATATTTAATCGGTAATTGGAGTGGAATAATGTTTATCTACCAAAGACATCATAAAAATAGAGCAGTAGCCATATTTCTGGGATTTGCTTCAGCAATTACTTCTGGTAGTTTAGTAAATGCTCAAGTGTACCAGCAGCTCAAATTCGACAATAACTACTATCAAAAATTATCAGAAGCAGACAACTTTTATCGCCAAGGAGATCTAAACCAAGCAAAAGAAATTCAACAGCGGGTGAAACCAGGATTTGATCCGACAGAAGTTCTGCCTCCTGCCTTTGATGAATTAACCAAGCTAGATGCCAAGGGTCAACAGTACTGGCAAACTGCTAATGCAGCAATTGAAGCAGATCCAGAATCAGCAGAGGAAATTACTAGCCAAATTTTTATGCCCCTCGAAAGTTTAGTCAAAGAATATCCAGGATTTATTCCTGGTCATATATTGCTGGCTGATACTCACGATCTGTATGGTGAGAAAGAACTAGCTTTAGAGGCGATCGAAAGAGCTTCAGAGATGTATCCCGCCAGAGAAGATATTTTGGATACTCGCATTGAATTGCTGTTAGTTTATGGCAAACCTTTAGAAGCCTCCATTGCCGCCAGGGAATTTGCTTATAACAACCCTAATCAGCCAAAAAGTAAAGCTTATGAAGCAGCAGCGAATCAATATTTTGCTGAGTACAAAAAGAAGCTTAATTCCAAAGTTAATACTTCAGCAGTCCTAGGCACTATTGGTCAAGTTGCCACAGGGAATAAGCTGGGTGCCGTACAAATTGGTCAGATGCTGCTGGCAGGAGAAAAAGCAGCAGGACAATCCTTCTCTCAGAATATCAAAGCTCAATCTAGATTGGTATCCAATCCAGAACAGTTAAAATATCTCAATGATATTGGTCAAAGACTAGCGAAGTTGATGGGCAGAACCGAATTTGATTATGAGTTCAATATCATTGAAGACCCTACTCCGAATGCTTTTGCTTTACCTGGAGGCAAGATATTTTTCCACACAGGAATGCTGGAATTGATGGATTCTGAGGCAGAATTAGCAGGAGTATTAGCCCACGAAATAGCTCACTCTGTTTTGTCTCACAGCTACAAACAAATTGGCGAGGGCGCTTTAACTGGCACGGCTTCAAATCTAATTTCAAGTATGTTGGGTAGAGGTGCGGGGGCAGCTTCTAACGTTGGTGGATTACTTCTGGGTCAAAAATTCAGTCGTGATAAAGAAAAGCAGTCAGATATCTTAGGGTTAAGAGTATTAGATGCGGCGGGATACTCGGCGGATGGTTTGTATAATGTAATGGCAAAATTGAAACAGGTTTCTGGTGGCGGAGCCAACTTATTATCCAGTCATCCTGCATCAGAAGAAAGAATGCGGTATTTAGAAGAGTTGATTCAGACCAATGGTTATAACCGCTATGGCTACGAAGGGGTAGATGCTTATCGTCGAGTATTTCCTCGGTAAAGCCACCCTCAAGGCGACATGAACTCGCTAGGAGCGAATCGTGATTTGTCCCTAGCGAAAGATACTAATTCGCCATGTTTTTCTCAACGAATAGAGTCATGTCTTTGGTATTCTGCAATTACAATTAATGCCGTAAATAGCCAGAGGAAGAAAAGGATAGCTAAAAATCCACCAATACCGATCAAAACGTATACTTTATCAAGTAATGTGAATTCCATCTTATATATTGAGCTTTAAATCGTGTTGTGCAAAAATTCCTGAATTTTATTCTAGAGCTTTTTGCGTAATTATGCTTAGACTGACTTGAATCGACAAGCTTTTGATATAAAGTGGACGCATTTTGGAAAAACTGATGCCAGAAATCAAAACCACCCAAAAATTAGCTACAGTGGCTTAAAATCGCGTTCATATTCAACAACGTGGTTTAACTAGACGATCGACCTAACATTCCTTAAAACTATGCAACAAATATTTAGTATTTTTAGTTTAATCCCTAGTTATTTAATTTTTCTGGCGATCTTTCTGGTGATTTTGCCGACAATAGTGACTATATTATTGCGCTTTTGTCTATATAGGCATTTAAAGCATTTGGCTGGTAAAGCGAAAAGATTGTTAGGTGGGGTGAAATTAGAGACTAGCCCCAAAATTATTAGCAAGTTAGAACAAAGATTGGCTGATAGTAATCTCAACCCAGATCAGCTCAACACTGCGGCGGTGATTGAAGGGGCATATAGTTACGAAAGCTTTTATTTCCTGGGGCTAGCTTTAAACTGCAATTTTGTCGATAGCTTATGCCGTGTTTTGCCAAATTTACTACTCTCCTTTGGTTTATTGGGTACATTTATTGGCATTACCTTTAACTTGTCTAGCCTAAGTCAAACCATTACCCAAGTTGATATAACTGATGTTACAAACTTGATGGAAGAATTAAACCAGCCTTTACAGGGAATGGGAGTAGCCTTTACCACTAGTTTAATTGCGATCGCCTGTAGTTCCTTACTGACAGTATTGAACTTACTTTGGAATACTAATGTTGTTAAATCTAGTTTACTTAGCTCCATTGAAGACTATATTGATAATATTTTCTTGCCCAAGATTCAGCCAGTAAGTTCCCTAGATGAAGCAATTAGTCAGTTTAGCCAGGACTTTAATGGCATGATACATAGACTCGGGGACACGATTGAAGAATCGATGACCAAAGCCTTTAGGAAAATTCAAACTAGTGCTGAAACTTTTGAACATGCTGCTAATGTCTTAGATAATAGCCAATTCCCAGAAAAGCTAGCCTCTGCAACCAGTAATTTAGCGATCGCCCAAAATCAGTTTTCTCAATCTTCCCTAGTCTTACAAAACTCGACTCAATCTTTTGAACACAATTTGATTTCTCTACAAAAACTAACCAGAAAGTTTTTGGAATTAAATCAAAAAGTAAATAATATCGAGCAACAGTATGGCAATTTGGTAAATCTTAATCAAGAAAAAAATATTATTGAGCAGTCAGGCTTAAAAGAAATCCAGCAGGAACTATCAAAGTTAGTTAATCAGATAAATAGTAAATAAGGTAAAAGGTAATCCATGTCTAAAAAACGTAAGCTACGCAGCTACGAAACGACAGAAAGTTTGAATGTATGGCCCTCTTTTACCGATCTGATGGCTAATGCATTTATGATCATTAGTCTGTTTCTGCTATTAGCTTTATTCAAATCCCTATTTCTTAAATATGCGGCACAAGAAACCGAACAAAATTTGAGCGATACAGAAAGACAGGTACGATTACTTCAAAGGGAAATAGCTACCTTAGAAAATGAACTGGGAGAAAGTACTTCGACTGTACGCCAGCTAAATCAAGCCTCTGCCGAGTTGAGAAAATTGCTCCTTAGCAGTAATGAGCAAAGCCGTAGTCGAGTAGACATTTTGCAGTCGGAAATAAAACGCCTAAAATCTGCTCCACCTGTGGTGGTAATCCAAGATTCTGGAGGCTATCGGTTTGACTCAGGCAGCGCAAATTTACCTAAAGATTTGAAAAACTATATTACGGTGGATTTAGTCGATCGCATTGAGCGAATCTCCCAACAGCGCAATCTATATGTGGTAGAAATAATTGGGCATACCGACGGTCAAGTAAACTTTGGCGGTGGTAATCTGGATCAACAGCTAGAAGAAGTGGCACAGGGAAAACGTTCGGTAGAAAGCCTCAAACCAGGTTCCAATGCAGATTTGGGTTTAATGCGAGCCTTAGAAGTAGTCAAAGAACTTCAGAAGGTGCAAGAGCAAACAGGCAGACTTGAAGGAGTTCAGTTTAGAGCCTATTCCGCAGCACAACTACAGCTACCATCGGGAGATTTTGCCACGGTTAATCGCAACCCTGATGCCAACCGCCGTCGAATTGAGATTCGCTTCTCGCCACTAGGTAAAGCAGAAACGGTTCAGTGAACAATGGATGGACAATTTTCTAAAAGTATCTTTAGGCACAAAATTCACCGCAATACTAGGATTAGATAGCCTGTATCAACAATGATCGGGTTTTTGTACAGAATAAACAGGCAGAATGCATAATTCGTTTCTCAAAATTGCGATTGGAACAGCATTTTTTATTCTTACAATCATCATTGCAGTTCTTGGTTACATTAGCTTTGGCTGGACATTAATCGAATCTGTCTACATGGTGGTAATTACCATTTTTGGCGTGGGCTATGGAGAGGTACGTCCGATCGCACATACGTCAGAGAGGATTTTTACAATTTTTGTAATTCTGGCGGGGACATCATCGGCATTATATATTGTGGGAGGGTTTGTGCAGATGGTTGCAGAAGGAGAAATTACTCGGGCTTTTGATGCTCAACGCAAGCAAAATGCGATCGCCAATTTAGAAAATCATGTGATTATCTGTGGTTTTGGCAGAATTGCTCAGGTAATGGCGAAGCATCTAGCCGACGCATCTCAAACATTTATAATTATTGACAATGATCGAAAAAGAATTGCTTTAGCAGAAGATCACGGATTTTTGATCAAAGAAGGAGATGCCACTGATGAAGATATTCTCCAATCTGTAGGTATTAACCAAGCACAAATTTTAGCCACAGTACTGCCTGATGATGCAATTAATGTATTTATTACTCTTACTGCAAGGGAATTAAACCCAGATCTAAAAATTTTGGCTAGAGGAGAGTTGCCAAGCACCGAAAAAAAGTTGCGTTTAGCGGGAGCAAATCATGTTATTTTACCCGCTACTGTCAGCGGCATTCAAATGGCAAATCTAGTTACTCGCCCCACTAGCGTTGATTTTCTCCAGCAAAAAGATCAACAGAATTCCTTAAATGATTTACTATCTCGCATCGAGGTTCAAATTGATGAGTTGACTGTGGCTATGGGTTCACCTTTAGTGGGAAAAACTATTCGGGAATTGGGCATTAGAGGGAAAGGAGCATTCATTGTAGTAGCTTTAAGACGAGAGAATGGACAGTTGTTAAGTCATCCTCATTCATCTTTAATGTTGAATTCTCAAGATACCTTAATTGTTATCGGGCATCAAGATGAACTACCGAAATTTGCCCGATACTACCAGCTAAATCACTCTCTACATCAAGGAAGAAATCAGCAGAGGCTATTGAATTAAGATGATCGATCAACTGTGGGTAATGCTCTGTGCTGGTTTAGTATTTCTGATGCAGGCAGGGTTTATGTGCCTGGAGTCGGGCTTAACTCGGGCAAAAAATAGTATCAACGTAGCGGTGAAAAATATTGCCGATTTTGGCATATCCGTGGCTTTGTTTTGGGTATTCGGCTATGGTCTGATGTTTGGTGTCTCTCAGGCTGGCTGGCTTGGCACCAGCGATTTTTTTCATCTAGCACGGGTAGAACAATCTTCCCAGACGGTCTTTTTCATCTTCCAAGCGATGTTTTGCGGCACGGCTACAACAATTATTTCTGGTGCGATCGCCGAACGGGTTAAGTTTAGCGCCTACATAATTATTGCCATCTTGGTTTCAGGCATAATTTATCCGCTGTTTGGTCATTGGGCTTGGAATGATGCTGGATGGCTCAAGCAATTGGGCTTTGTCGATTTTGCGGGTAGTACTGTAGTTCATGCTGTCGGCGCGCTAGTTAGTCTGGCAGCATTAATCATAATTGGTTCCCGCCTGGGTAGGTTCGATCCTTCAGGTAAGGTCAATAAGATTCAGGGGACAAATTTACCCTTTGCTGTATTAGGTGCTTTATTACTTTGGGTGGGCTGGCTTGGTTTTAACGGGGGAAGCACCTTAGAACTTAATCAACAAGTTCCTGGAATCCTGCTTAATACCGTGCTGTCTGGGGTAGCGGGAATGCTCGTGGGCATCTTATACAGCCAGTGGCGGTATAGTCGAATTGAAGTTGAGGAGTTAATTAACGGTTCCATTGCAGGTTTGGTGGCGATTACCGCCTGTTGTAATGTAGTAGCCACGCCATTGGCGATAATTATTGGTGGGACAGGTGCAATAGTAACGCAATTAGTTTCCCAAAGTTTAAAGTGGTGGAAGATTGATGATGCGGTGGATGCAGTGGCGATTCACGGTGGGGCAGGAATTTGGGGAACCCTTTGTGTTGCTTTATTTGGTCAGCTAGAATTAGTTGGTACGGGTTTGAATCGGCTGAACCAGCTTGGGGTGCAGCTATTGGGCATCACGGTTGTCTGTATCTGGGCATTTGGTTTTACTTGGTTGCTGCTAAAATCCCTCAATTCATTTTTTAAATTGCGGGTATCTCCAGAAGACGAAGAGTTGGGCTTAAATGTCTCTGAACATCAGGCAAAAACCGATACTTATGAGCTGTTTCAAGTAATGGATCTTCAGGCAAGAACCCACGATTTAAGTTTGCGAGTTCCTGTAGAATCTTTTACAGAAAATGGACACATTGCGACTCGATATAATCAAATGATGGATGCGCTGCAAAAAAATCATCAACAAACCGCTGAATCTTTGGAAGAGCTATACGCCGTTACCGCTACAGTTATTGCTGCCGTCGAAAATAGTAAGTTTTCCTCAGCCGATTTTGATACTTTTGCCTCTCGTTCAGATGAACTGGGCATTCTCGGACGTGTTTTGCAACAGATAGCGGAAATTATCAATAGTCAAAAGCAAGAGTTGACAACGGTAGAAGAAAAATTACAGATATCTTCTAGTAAACAGCAAAAACTAATTATCGAGATCCTAGAGGGTCGTTTTGGTAAGATTCCTCCAGCTACGATCGATCGCATCCATTCTGTTAATAATCTAGAGGAGTTAGAACCATTATTACAGCAGGCGATCGCGACTAAGAGCATCAATGATTTTCTTCAAGACTAAGTGCTGTAGAGAAAATTAACTCTATCATAAATGTTCCTTAATGATACTGTTCACTACAAGCATTATTTTCTGCTGTTCTATGGGAGGGTTACTTTTAAAGCTTTTTTCATCCCATTACTAAGACCAAGCCAACTTTTCCACTGCATTGTATAAGTTCATTCTGGCGATCGATTATCAATCTATCTTTGAGGTGCAACTATGTTAGCTAGAGATACTCAAATAGTAAAAGTGAGTAGCAAGCATCAAGATTCCCAAGCCGTAATTTATGAAAAGGCACTGTTTATCTTGTTGGAAACCAGACACCAACTACAAAACATGGTGATAAATGGTGAAATTAAACTGACCACAGCAGAATTAAATCAAGGTTTATGTACATATGTACAAATGTGCAAAAGCTAGCATCAACCCTAAAACAACAGATTACAGCCGCAGATTTATGGCAAGCAGAAGATAAATGTCCTCAATGTGAATTAAGACTGATGTCTTTATCAGAAACTTGTCTGTGCGGATTTGAAAACAGTAATAGCGATCGCTTAAAAACTGATGACCTGATTTGCTTAATTCCTGATAATTGCACGGAATAACGATCTGAGTTATCTAGTTATTTCACTGATACTTTTTAACTCAAAATTGTTTTATCTGTATTTTATTTTACAACTCTAGTTATATTTAGATTAAATTTCTAGAGACACCATTGAAAAAATTTATTTCAGTATAAAATAATACTGACTTGAATTTTTAATAGGATAGATATGTCTATTTTATCAAAATATTTTTTGATACTAAGCTTATATATTCCTTGGCTCTTAATAACTATCTCTAAAATTAGTGCTTAGTTCGCTTGATTACTTTAGAGATGTAAAAGCCACTAAAGGAAGTAAAGTAAGCCTTAAGAGATAATATAGCTATTTTTTAAGCCATCTTAAATACATAACTGTATTAATCTAACTTCAAGATATTGCTGTTAAATTATCAGGTTGGAATATCATGCCTGTGTTCATAGCAAGTTTAAATATTTTATCCAGCTAGAGAAAAGTACGATCGACTAAAAATTGGAATATTCTGATTAGAATCAGCCAAAAAAACAAATTTTACCAAATCACAACAATTAAACTTAAGTTGCTATTTAAAAATGTTACATTTGCTTGTATAAATAAAGTAGTCACTCCATGGTAAAAACACCTAAGCAAATATCAGGAAGGAATTAATTATGGGATACGAGCCAAGAACTCAAGCTATCTATCAAGTTATCGAAAGAGATGCGATCGCGGTTAAGCCTGCGGAAACGTTAGAAAGCATGTGGGCGACCGATGTCTTTAGTTTGCATAAGATGCAGGCTTGTCTTCCTAAAGCAGTTTTCAAGTCTCTTAAGCAAACTATCCTATCCGATGCCAAAATAGATCCTTCTGTAGCTGACATCATAGCTTCAGCCATGAAAGATTGGGCAATGGCTAAAGGTGCGCTGTACTATGCTCACGTATTTTATCCCTTAACCAACGCCACCGCAGAGAAGCACGATGGTTTTATCTCAGTTCAAAGTGATGGCTCGGTAATTTCCGAGTTTTCGGGTAAAACCTTAATCAAAGGAGAGTCCGATGGCTCTTCTTTTCCTAACGGTGGTATTCGCTCAACTTTTGAAGCCAGAGGCTATACAGCTTGGGATGTTACCTCTCCGGCATACGTCATGGAAACCGATAATGGCGTAACTTTATGTATCCCTACCGTATTTGTATCTTGGACGGGGGAAGCGCTGGATAAAAAAATCCCTCTATTGCGATCGATTGAGGCGATGGATAAATCCGCCAGAAAAGTCTTAGGACAACTTGGATATAGCGATGTAGCTCCTGTAAGCTCTAGCTGTGGCGCAGAACAAGAATATTTTCTCGTCGATTCTGCCTTTGCCAGCAGCCGTCCCGATCTGCTGTTAACGGGAAGAACTTTGTTTGGCAAAAGTCCAGCCAAGGGTCAGCAGTTTGACGATCACTACTTCGGTGCAATCCCAGAGCGAGTTCAGGTCTTTATGCAGGAAGTAGAAAGAAGAATGTATCGTCTGGGCATCCCTGCTAAAACCAGGCACAATGAAGTGGCACCAGGTCAGTTTGAACTGGCTCCATACTTTGAATCAGCCGATGCTGCTGCCGACCATCAGCAGTTAACCATGACCATTTTACGCAATACCGCCAAAAAGCATGGTTTTGTCTGTCTGCTTCACGAAAAGCCTTTTGAAGGCATTAATGGTTCGGGTAAACACGTAAACTGGTCGGTCGGCAATTCTACTCAGGGTAACTTGCTCGACCCAGGAGATGAGCCTCATAAAAACCTCCAGTTTTTAACTTTTTGCGCTGCAATTATTCGTGGAGTACATAAGTTTGGTCCCTTACTGCGTGCTGTAGTAGCTACTGCCAGCAACGATCATCGGCTAGGTGCCAACGAAGCCCCTCCAGCAATTATTTCCGTTTACCTTGGTACTCAGCTTGAAGATGTCTACGAGCAAATCCAAAAAGGAGATCTTACGGGCTGTATGCCAAGTGACACTATGGATTTTGGTGTGCCAACCCTGCCTACATTTATCAAGGATTCTGGGGACAGAAATAGAACCTCGCCTTTTGCCTTTACTGGTAATCGCTTTGAATTTCGAGCGGTGGGTTCTAACCAGTCTGTTGCTGGTCCCTTAATTGCCATGAATACAATTCTGGCAGATTCTTTAAATTGGTTCTCTAATAAACTAGAAGCTGAACTATCGGCTGGAACAGAACTCGAACCTGCTGTTTGCAGCATCATCAAAGAAATCATGGACGACCACGGTGCGGTTGTTTTTGGCGGAGATGGGTATTCAGCCCAATGGCACAAAATGGCTGTAGAAGAAAGAGGGCTACCAAATTTACCTACCACTGCCGATGCCCTACCATATCTCAAAGACAAATCTATTGAAGAGCTATTTGAGAAAACTGGTGTGCTTTCAGCTACAGAGTTGGAAAGCCGTTTTGAAGTATATGCCGAACAATACATTCTCTCGATTGAGGTAGAAGCCAATTTGGTAGTAGACATGGCAAAAACCTTAATTTATCCAGCAGCCGTAAAATACGTAACGGAACTTTCCCAAGCTATTTCAGGCTTTAAGGAATTAGGAATAGACTTTAATCTCAAGATTGCCAAAAAAGCTGGCGAACTAACCAATAAAATGGTTGATTTGACTGATGGACTGTCAATGGCTCTAGAACAAGAAGATTTTGAGTCGACAGAAGAACATATGCAATATTTTGCCAAAACTATTCGTCCTCTAATGGATGAAATCCGCGTTTGTGCTGATGCCCTAGAAGGAGAATTAGCCGATGAACTTTGGCCCCTGCCAAAGTATCAAGAAATGCTGTTTATTAAATAGCATTTCTTAGTTTGGCGTTGGTAATCAAGGGTTGGCATTAAATCAATTTACCAACGTCTGCTGATGATCTCAATTAGAAGCCATATCTGGCTGAAATTCTCTATCGATAAGCAATAGAGAATATCGTCTCACGTTTAGTTTCAGCAATCTAGATGAATCAATGAATTTCAAACCATCAAGCAGCAACAAAGTAACCCATACGCAGTCTAATATTTCAATTCCCCAACCATTAAAAGCAATATTCGCTTACTTCTCTACCCCATGGTTAATCTGTATTCCTCTAGCAGCCTTAATAGTCGTTATTTGGGATACAGCAGCTCCGCTCAGGGATTCGATCCTCCTGAAGATCTTGCACAACTAAAAATTGTCGTAGACACAATTTTTCTTGCTAGCTAGTTCTATTCTCGTAATTTTTATGAATGCTGGATTCGGCATGTTAGAGGCAGGATTTTGTCGTCAGAAAAATGCGGTGAACATTCTCGCTAAAAACTTAATCGTATTTGCGATCGCAACTCTTGCTTACTGGGCAGTTGGTTATGCCTTAATGTACGGAGAAGGCAATCCTTATATTGGCTTAAGCGGGTTCTTTTTTAATGGCGATTCTGCTGCTTATGGTAACGATCCACTATCCAGCAGCAGTTCCCGAAGCAATTTCTTTTCTGTTCCAAGTAGCTTTTGCTGCCACAGCCGCGACGTATCGTTTCTGGTGCAGTAGCAGAAAGGATTAAGTTTGAAGCCTTTTTAATTTTCAGTACCTTACTAGTAGCTATTTTCTTACGCTGTTACAGGACATTGGGTCTGGGATGGTGGCTGGCTGTGTGAGATGGGCTTTTCTGACTTTGCTGGCTCGACTGTAGTTCACTCTGTTGGGGGTTGGGCTGCTTTGGTTGGTGCCGCAATTCTTGGACCGAGACTGGGAAAATATCAGAATGGTAGAATTAACGCTATTCCTGGTCACAATATGGGGTTTGCAACTCTTGGCTGTTTGATTCTTTGGATTGGCTGGTTTGGGTTTAACCCTGGTTCAGAACTAGCCGCAACCGCTAATGTTCCTTACATTGCTTTAACGACTAATCTAGCAGCAGCAGCAGGTGGCGTAGCCGCAACCTTAACTTCATGGATCAAAGATGGTAAGCCTGACTTATCCATGATTATCAACGGTGTTTTGGCTGGTCTAGTTGGTATCACCGCTGGTTGTGCCGATGTTAGCTACTTGTCGGCAGTAATTATCGGTTTGATTGCTGGTGTAATCGTCGTCTTCTCCGTTGCTTTCTTTGACAGTATCAAAATTGACGACCCCGTCGGTGCAACTTCGGTTCACTTAGTTTGCGGTATTTGGGGAACTTTAGCTGTCGGTATTTTTGGGACAGGAAATATTCTTACTCAACTGATTGGAATCGTCTACCAGTTGGTGCATTTACCGTGATCTTTAGTGCGATTGTTTGGACAATACTCAAAGCAACTATCGGTATTCGAGTTGACGAAGCAGACGAAAGTCGTCGGTTTAGATATTAGTGAACACGGTATGGAAGCATACAGTGGCTTTGTGAAGGAGTCTGATGTCTTGACTACTGGTGCTACTAGTAGAGGGATAGAGCCAGAGATGAGCAAAAGTCTCAAGTAATTCAATAGCTAATAGCTTTAGTTGAAATCTGCCTCATTATTTGACATTTAGCGATAAAAGGAATTAACGGGACTTAGACATTTTTTAGTCAAAAACAGCCTCAAACCCATACACAGTAGTAATTTTACTTCGATTTACTTATTTTCTTGATATATCTGGGTTTCAGCGATTTTTGGGTGCTTGATGTATATCCATTGCCTTACTTGGGTTTGAGGCTGTTTTCTTGTTGTTTTTTGTCTAAGTCCCGTTAAACGAATAACTAGCAAGGAAGAAATTACGATGAATAGCAAACATGTGAATAGTGTTAGCGTAATAGAGAAAAATGGTAAGAAAGCCAAGTCCAAAAAGTTAAGCAAGAAAAAATATGAAAAAGAATTAGCTCGGCTACAAATAGAGCTAGTTAAACTACAAAGATGGGTACAGCATGCAGGTTTAAAAGTTGTCGTCATCTTTGAAGGAAGAGATGCCGCTGGCAAGGGAGGAACGATCAAACGGATCAGTGAATGCTTGAATCCTCGTATTTGTCGAGTAGTTGCGCTAGGAACACCGAGCGATCGCCAAAAAACTCAGTGGTATTTTCAAAGATACGTGACTCAACTTCCCGCCGCAGGCGAAATAGTCCTGCTCGATCGCAGTTGGTACAATCGTGCGGGAGTAGAAAAGGTAATGGGCTTTTGCACCTATGACGAATATAACGAGTTTATGCGCTCTTGTCCTCAGTTTGAAATCATGATTCAGCGAGCAGGAATTATCTTGATTAAATATTGGTTTTCCGTCAGCGACAAAGAACAGGAAAAACGTTTTCAAGACCGAATAAAAAACCCGACAAAACGCTGGAAAATCAGCTCAATGGATCTTAAAGCGAGAGAAAAATGGGTAGATTACTCACGGGCGAAGGATGATATGTTTGCTGCGACAGATATCCCCGAATCACCATGGCATGTTGTAGAAGCGGACGATAAGAAAAAGGCAAGGTTGAACTGTATAAGTCATCTCTTAGAAACCGTCCCCTATGAAGACTTGCCTGCCAATAAAATTGAGTTACCCCCCCGTCAGAAGGAAATAGATTATGAACGTCCACCTTTAGATACGCAAAACTTTGTTCCTAGTAAGTATTGAGCTTGTCTAATTGCGTTGCTGAATCAGGGTATGATTTTTAGATTTCCATGAAATCAGCAACGCCTAGTATTTAGTATTTAGTCAAGATGATAATGTTCTCGTATCGTATCAATATATGCTGCGTCTTCGTCAATCATGTCAATTGCTTCAGCAACAATATTAGTTGGATGGACTGATGATTTACGATCGTCTTCTCCTGCTTCGGCAGATATAGTTACAAATGGCATTGCCAGTAAAGACAAACTGGCAAAAGTTATTGAACCAATGGCTTTCAAATTATTAAATGAGTTTTCCATTTTCTTGACCTCGATAATCATGTTTGAGTGTTGATACAAGATAATCACGAAATATGTCAATTAGGTGTTTTTTATATGTCAATTTTTTCAGACTGCCCGAAACAGTTGACTGTTAGAATATTTAGCTAAAGACCCAAAATTTCTCTGGCATAAAATCGCAAGTTAATGAAAATATATATTCTTATATCTTAACTTTTTACTTAAAATTTCTTAGTTTTATTTGACGATTGAAAAATTTATGTTAAAGCTTGAGCTTAGGATTCGAGGGCAACTCAAACACCTAAATTATTTTTTTCACTAATATTTGTATGAAGAAAGCGACAAACCTAAACCTCTACCTCGATGATTTGCAGCAACATAAACATCTTCGAGTAAACCAAAAGGTTCTTCATGCAAATCATTATGTATAAGATCTAGATAAGCTCTTGCTATTTCTCTTTCTTCTTCGACCAGAGAAAAATTAATTCCTTTGGCATTGATAACTTTTAATTTAATTTTCATTTTAGCGATCGCCAAAAGAGCATAATAACAAATAATATAGTCGCTATATAATTCTAAAAGCTTTTGCCCAGCTTCATATGATAGCTTTTGCGTAACATCAGTTAGTAATCAGTAATCAAAAAATGGATTCAATTCAAGTTAGTGGTATTCGAGCCTACGGATATGTCGGTTATTTACCTGAAGAGAAAGTCTTAGGACAGTGGTTTGAAGTAGATTTAACTTTATGGGTTGATTTAGCTGCGGCGGGAGAAAGCGACAACATTAACGATACTCTAGACTATCGAGAAGCGATCGCCATTGTTAAAGAACAAATCACTACTGCTAAATTTGACCTGGTAGAAAAACTAGTTAGTGCGATCGCCGACAAGATATTGAGTTTAGAAAAGGTAAATCAAGTCCGAGTACAATTATCAAAGCCCTCTGCACCAATTGCAGATTTTAGCGGTCGTATAACTTTAGATATCACCCGAAGTATAGCTTAACTATACAGAATTGTGACAATTTGACAACTGGTAATTACACTTAATATGCAACAATCGACCTCTGAATTTTAAGCATTTCCGAGCATGGGGAATCAGATTTAATTGGGCAAATTAATAGTATAAGACGATTTTAAAAGTCGATTGAGCATAGTCGAGTAATTTGATTATCTCATAACTAAAAAATAACTTTTTATTATTAATTAAGGACTCCCGGTCGATGAATAGAAAAATAAAACTAACAACTTTGTTGATCTGGCAATATTTTAACCAACAGATCTGCCACCAATATTCTGTTTGGAACTTCCGACATTTTTGGTATCTCTATCAAATTACTTTATTCCAAAGATGTTGGGAACAAGAATGTTCTCAAGAGAGCAACCCGCACTGTTAGTCGAACTTTAACCAGACTAAATCGGCTCAAACCGATTTATTGTCGATCGCGCTAGATATAAAGTCACTATAGATTCAAACTGCCAGTAACCTAATTGAAAGTTATTGGCAATTTTGCTTTTTCAGCGAATATTTTAGCTTTAATTGTTATGCTCTCTTACAGGTCAAGACAATACGAGTAGAAGGTTGGCGATCGCCGTCCTCGGAAATATCTAACAGTTGCAAAGCTCCACCCATTGTTTCTAGTAGAGTTTGAGACAGTAGAAGCTTCATATTTGCCGACAAACTAATTTCCTGTAAAAGCTCTCTAACTTCAGCTAAATCATTGGAGTTAAAGTCAGGTTCAGCAATGGAGGATTCTTGCCATAAAGCCACAGGACACTCAAGATCGATCTCTACTCTGACGCTATCTGGGGTAACTTCAGTGGTTGATAATTTTATTTGTCCTGTTTTCATGATGGAAATTCCACTATCAATCAAGTTAAATATTAGCTGAATTAAGCGAGAGCGATCGGCAAAGACATTAACGTCAGCATCGGGATTGATAATTTCTAGTATTAAATTGCGGTTGGCAGCCTGAAGATGAGTCAGACGACCTATTTCGGTAAATATCTCCGCTAGTTGAAGAGATTCTAAATGAAGACTATTGCTGCCATATTCGGTTTTGGAAACCGCGACAATCTCATCGATTAACTTCATCAGCTTTAAAGCGGAATGATATGCCTGAGCGATGAATTCCTTTTGTTCTTCAGGACTTTCGCAGAGATCGGACAAAATCAACTGATGTAATCCAATCATGCTGCTGAGAGGCGATCGCAATTCATGAGAGGTTCTAGCTAAAAAACCTGCCTTAAATTGGCTCATTTGTGCTGCCATTTGATAAGCGAGTTGTGCCTGTTTTAATTCTTCTTTTAGCTCATCAATTTCATTCATGGTTTCAGGAGATAGGTTATAAAGTAAAGCCAAGTATATTTCCAGCGTTGTTAGCTGTTCGCTTTAACTACCAGTTTCTACCTTATAAATTCAATTTAGACAACATGTCTTTATTGTAACGACTGATGTCAAGCTTCTGTAATTACTGGACAACCTCAGAGATTATTTTAAGATTACTTAACTATAC
Source organism: uncultured cyanobacterium (assembly GCA_963724445.1). Taxonomy (GTDB): domain Bacteria; phylum Cyanobacteriota; class Cyanobacteriia; order Cyanobacteriales; family Xenococcaceae; genus Waterburya. The sequence goes on from CAVRWR010000218.1 coordinate 47,951, forward strand.
TGAGGAACTAAAACTCCTCAAAGCTAAATAATTATGCTTCCCTGGCGCAAAACCTGCCACGTACGATTATGCCAACAAACCACTGTAGAAGGAAGTCCACTGCCAACAGGCTGATCTTGGGGGAGACTGAGATCATTTAGGATGAGAACGTCAGGAAAAGCCTCCTCAATCCCGTTCATTGTCACCAAAGTATCTTTACCCGAAATATTCGCGCTAGTAGTAGCCAAAACTCCCGTTTGCTGTAATATGTCCAAAGCCATTGCACAATTAGGAATGCGAATACCAACTGTAGAGGAATTAGTAGAATTTATCGCATTTGGTACTTTTGCCGAGGCGGGTAAAACCAAAGTAAGTGCGCCAGGTAAATGTCGCTCGATTAAATGCTGCCAGGCTTGCAGTTCCTGATGACTGTAAACTGTATAGGGCAGCAGATCGTCAATAGATGCACCCAGAAGGATTAAAGGTTTGTCTTTGGAGCGCTGTTTTAACTCATAAATAGATTCTGCTAATGCTGGCTTGACGGCTAATGCTGGCACGGTATCGGTGGGAAAACTAACCACCTTTCCCGCGATCGCTCCTGCAATTAATTCTGCTTGAGAAACTTGCACCATAGTTCGATAGTTCTTGATTACTCTAACTGATTACTAATCAACATCTGTGTGCCAACACAAAGCGTTGTATCCCCCTAAGATCGGAGAATATTTTAACATCGTAGTATTCCCCATGCTGTTTTAATAGCCCCGCCACCAAATCAGCTTGACCTGCCATTAATTCTACTAGCCAAATTCCTCCAGAGACGAGATAGTTTGGCGCGGTTTGAATTAAAGTGCGAATATCATCTAAACCATCAGCACCACCATCCAATGCCAGATGAGGCTCATGGTCGACTACTTCTGGCTGTAGTTCTTTAATTTGCGCTGTCGGAATATAGGGTGGATTAGACAGCATCCCTGCAATCTTGCTTTGATAAGACTCTAATGGACTCCACCAGCTACCTTGATAAAAGCGGATATTTTCGGTTAAATTTAAATTTTCCGCATTCTCTTGAGCTATTTTTAAAGCATCCTGACTCAAATCTACGGCATGAATGGTTGCTTGGGGAAAAATATCTGCCAATCCTAAAGCGATCGCCCCGCTACCAGTTCCTAAATCGACCCAGTGTTGTGATGGTTCTGTAATTAAATTATTTTCTTGAGCTATGTCAATAATTAGTTCCGTTTCTGGACGAGGGATTAAAACTGCGGGAGTAACTTTCAATTGAAAACGTCTCCAATAAACTGTCTCTACCAAATATTGAACTGGTAGACGCTCTTGAAGACGCTGCTGCCAAAGTCGATTTAACTCTGACAAGGATTTACTGCTGTTGATTTGTAATCGATCTTGAAATGTACCCAGACGTAGAGATAACTTATCGAGGCTGGTAACTGTCTGAAGCAGCCAGTCAAGCTCATTAGCATCAATCTTACTGGCGATCGCCGCTTTTTTTGCTTGGCTATACCAGCTGTATAATTTTTCGCCAGGAATACTATCCAACCTTAATTATTTATCTGCTGGAGCTGCTTCTGGAGCCGCTTCTCCTGTCGCGGGCAATCCAGGTGTACCCTGCAAAGATTGTGCTGCCTTAATTGATTCTACTGATGGAACCAAAACAATATCTGCCAATGTCTGATCTTCGCTAGTCTTGAGAGTCTCAATGACATTTTCCAAAAGAATTACGTCAATACTAACGCTATCAGCAATTTCAGGCTGCTTCTCTTTAATCTGACCTAGCACGGCTTCTAACTCTTTCTTATCAAAGAAAAAAGGAATTACTTTTTTATTATTTTGTTCGATACTTAAGGGGTCTTTATTTTCACCACCAGTAGCTACGAATAAAGGTACTCCACCCTGATATGACTGTTCATCTCCTTGGGTGATGGTTTTAGCCGAGCTGATGGCTTCGGCGCCAGGAACATAGGCAAAACTTAAAGGATTTTCTTGCCCTTTGACCGATTCAGCTAATTTGTAAACTTGTCCTAAAGAAGATAAAACAACTTTTACTTTTGTTGCCAGTTCGGGATTTTCAGTTTTTAACTTTTCGACAAATTGATTAGCGTCTTCTTTATTGATAAAAACACCAGATACCATATCTTTATTCTTTTCTGTTGCTGCCACTAAAGGAACACCAGACTCATCTGTAATCGCAAACACAGGCACTGGATCGAGTTTTTTAAGAATCTCTGCCTCTGGTAAAGCGATCGCGCTTAAATTTTCGATTGCTCCCCAGCTTATAAAAGCTACTCCTGCAACTCCTAAAGCCGTACCCCAACGTACTAATGATTTAATCATAGCTGTCTGCCTCATTACAATTATAGATATAGACTACTTACTTATTGTGGATGAAAAACTGTTAATTACCTGGTAACTAGTTGATTTTTTAGCTGTATTTTTATGCTAAATAAGCTCAGAAAATTTATCATAATCCAGACTCAGAAAAATAAACAAATATTTCCGCCTATTATACAAAAGTAATTATATTAAGCAAATACAAATATATATTACCTTTAATGTATTTAAAATTAGTCGTCAGTGGACAATTTCTTTTTTGGATAAGGTCTGCTTTGGTTAGAAGTTATGGTTCATACTTTCTGGCAATTTGGACAAAAATAGTATCTACGCCCTCCAGAAACATCTTTAATAATCGAGGTATTGCAGATATAACAGGGTCTTTCTTCGCGATCGAATACCCAATGTCGATAATCTTGGCGTTGATATCCCTGTGCTTGCAATTTTTTTACCAGCTTGAGATTATTGGTAATTCCTCTAGTCTGATATGACTGCTGAGGAATTTGTAGAGCGGCTTTTGCCAATGCAGATATCTGTGAGTCGCTACAGTCAACAGGACGAGCTGTAGGATGTACCTGGGCAACAAATAATATTTCACTACGAAGATAGTTACCTAATCCTGCCAGAAAACCCTGATCGAGAAACAGGCTGGTAAAACGCCGACGCTGAAAAGCCTTGTCGAGCAATCTAGCTTTAACCTGTCTGGTAGTAGTCTTACTGTCCAATACATCCAAACCCAAACGGCTGAGAAAAGGATGAACTGCGATCGCCTCTTCAGTTAATACCTCTATCTGTGAGGCACTATAAAGCAATGCCGATTTCTGTTCATTGTGTATTGCTAACCTCAACTGACGCTTGGTATCGGGGTAATCATAAGCCTGACGAATCATCCACTTACCGTATAGCTGATTGTGACTATAAATACTCAACTCATTATCAAATCGAATTAGCATCCCCTTTCCTTTAGTATCTACCTTAGTAATTAGCTGCTTTGACAAAATCTCTTCGTAGAGTTTGAGATGTTCAAAAGCAAAAAAAACCTTTTCAATTGGTTGATGGGCGATCGCTTTAGCTATTCGATCGGCTGCAATCCTAATTTCGGGACCTTCTGGCATATGGATTAATTTGAATAAATATAACTATCGCATTGCCAAGGACATTTTGCGACTGGGTGGCTTGAATGCTCGATCTAATTCTTGCAAATCTTTATCTGTTAGCTCGATATCTAATGCAGCACGATTTTCCTTTACATGTTCGGGATTAGTCGCTTTGGGAATAGAAACTATATTGTCCTGATGCAATAACCAGCTTAGGGCGATTTGGGTCGATGTTACGCTGTGTCTAGCCGCAATATTTTCTAACTGAGAATTATTGACAAAGGCTCGTTGTTCGATAGGAGAATATGCCATGATCGGAATCTGACGCTGCTTGCACCAGGGTAATAAATCATATTCAATGCCACGACGCATTAGGTTATATAGCACCTGATTAGTGACAATCTCTTTCCCTCCAGATAAAGAATCTGCCTCCTGGAGATCGTCGGTATCAAAATTACTGACACCATAATCTAAGATCTTTCCCTGCTGTTTGAGATGCTGCAACCCTTTCAAGGTTTCCGATAAAGGTACAGAACCCCGCCAGTGAAGCAAGTATAGATCGAGATAATCAGTTTTCAGTCTAGACAAAGAGCGATCGCAAGCAGCGATTAATTCTTTATAGCCAGCATTATAGGGATAAAACTTACTCACCAAATATACTTCTTCTCGGCGAAGCGCGATCGCTTCAGCAACTATCCTTTCTGCACCACCGTCTCCATACATTTCTGCGGTATCGATTAGACTCATGCCCAAATCAATGCCCAACCTCAATGCATTTATCTCCACTTGTTTTTGACTGGCTTTCTCTCCCATACGCCATGTTCCCTGTCCAAGCATGGGAATTTCTCTGTCTGATAACAGTTGTAATGTTTTCATTACTTATTACTCCTAACCAACTGTGGCTACCGAACCACCGTCAACACGATAATTTGCGCCAACTACGAAGCTTGAATGCTGAGAACAAAGGAAGGCAATTACCGCAGCGACTTCCTCCGCCTTACCTCGGCGATGCAATTCTAAATGAGGACGCTCTTCATCAAGGAAAGTTTCAATTGCTTCATCAAAGCTCATACCCTTTTCTTTTGCCCGTTTTTCCATCATGGCATCGGTCATAGGAGTTGCAATATAAGCAGGGGATACGGAATTGATCAAAATACCATCTTTGGCAAAAGCTTTTGACAAATTCTTGGTTAAATTAAGTATTCCAGCTTTGGCTGCACAGTAGGGCATTTCGTCTGTATAGGGTTGTACCGCATCTTCTGAACCAATTAAAACAATTCTACCCCAGCCTTGCTGCTGCATGGAGGGAATAAAGGCTCTACATACCCGCACGGCAGACATAAAGTCTACATCAATTGTTTCATACCAATCTTCGTCAGTTAACTTCAAAAACTCTTTAGTTGAACCAGTAATACCTGCACAGTTTACCAGGATATCAACCTTGCCAAAATGATCGAGTATTTGTTGTTTTGCTGCTTCGACTTCTGCTAAATTTCTTAAATCTGCTGTAACTGGAATTGTTTCGCTAATCTTAGAAATTTCTTCAGCGGTTGCTTTTGATTGATCCACAGTTTTATCAATTAAAGCAATTTTGACTCCTTCGGCAGCAAGCAGCTTGGCAGTTGCTTTACCCATTCCAGAGTCTCCTCCAGTAATGACTGCAACTTTATCTTTAATTCCAAAATCCATTTTTTTCTCTGTTTTGCTCTGGTTTATTTTGAGTCAAATTACCTGATTCTTTTTTTACCCTGACTGTAGTACATAGTCCATAGATTCAAAAACTTATCTATCTGTATGTTTTTTGCCTTAGCAATAAGTAAGATAGATAAGTCTTACGTGAAAAATCTAAGCACTTGTAACTTGCCCTTGCGTTATTCTTGGGTCAGTTTAGGAAGTTTCTCTGCAAAGTATTTACTGAGAAAAGTATTAACCGCAGAAAGCAGTATGGGTGCAACTATAAAGGCAACCAATCCTCCAACTCGAAAGCCTGGGACAAAAAGGGAAGCCAACCAAAAGCACAGACCATTTACGACCAAAGAGAACCCCCCTAAGGTTAGGAGATTTAGCGGTAGAGACAACAAAGACACTACTGGTTTTACCCCTGCATTAACTACGCCGATACTCGCCCCAGCAATCAAGGCTGCGGGAAAGTTAGCGATGCTTACTCCAGGAAATATGATATCAACTACTAAAAGACTTAGGGCGGTAGCTAAAACGGCTAAGAGTGAACCCAACATAATACATTAACTCCTTATTTTGTATGAAAAACCTGTTATGCTTTTCTGCATTGACGATTTTTATTCAATTACGCCTAATTGTTATATATTTTATTTAGTCTACGCCTCTAACAAAAGATATATTCTTGCTATTTTTGTTGAGATGAAGAATATTACTTCGTCTCTATGTAAGGCTGAGGAAAGTATATTTCTAATAATTTTAAGATTATCTTTCTCAAGATAGAAGATATCCCTGTCGATAAAATCTAAAATCGAAATTACTTAAACAATAAATGTATAGGGAATCTGAAATGGGAATCATCAATGTTATTGCAGCTATCTTACTTCCTCCTCTTGGTGTGTTCTTAACCATGGGGATTAGCCAAGCCTTGTTCATTAATATTTTGTTGACGCTGTTAGGCTGGATTCCTGGTATTATCCACGCTCTTTGGCTAATTTCCAAAAAAGCGGAACAAGCTAAAGCTCAATAATCATTAATATTCTATGGGTGCGACTCTTTTGGAGTAAAGAGATTAAGCGGCTAACAATCTTTCTGGGTCTTGAAACTTATGGGCATGATTGTGCTTAAATTCCTGCATTTTGTGGAATCGCCAATACTCGTCAAAGTCTCCACTGGACCTGAGCGCCCGAATCCTCAGCACCGCCTCCGCCCGGTCCAGCCGCCAACGAGCGCCAGTAAGATCCATGCGATCATTGACCAAATGACGACAGGCACCCTCAATCACTCCGGTGGCGATGGGGTAGCCAAGGGACAAATACTGGTCATACTGAAGATATGGACGATATTTCAGCAGATAGTCGGCACATTTATCCGCCTTCTCTCGCTCTGATGAGGACAGATTTTGTAGCGTGGCGCTGCGTCTAATCCCAGCCGCCACATTACTGGCTTTGCCTTGGAGTATTCGGTAAAGAGATTAAGCGGCTAACAATCTTTCTGGGTCTTGAAACTTATGGGCATGATTGTGCTTAAATTCCTGCATTTTGTGGAATCGCCAATACTCGTCAAAGTCTCCACTGGACCTGAGCGCCCGAATCCTCAGCACCGCCTCCGCCCGGTCCAGCCGCCAACGAGCGCCAGTAATATCCATGCGATCATTGACCAAATGACGACAGGCACCCTCAATCACTCCGGTGGCGATGGGGTAGCCAAGGGACAAATACTGGTCATACTGAAGATATGGACGATATTTCAGCAGATAGTCGGCACATTTATCCGCCTTCTCTCGCTCTGATGAGGACAGATTTTGTAGGGTGGCGCTGCGTCTAATCCCAGCCGCCACATTACTGGCTTTGCCTTGGAGTATTCGCAATCCTCGCTCCATCACCCAGGCCTCGGCTGCCTCGCTCCCCGGCGCGAAAAAGCAAAACGCGGCCTTCCAGACGTATTCCAACACATGAACAAAATCGAGCACGATAGTCACCTCTACCCCCGCTCTCTTAGCCGCTGCCTTGGTATAGTTCAATTGACGCTCCTCGCCATCCACCAGCACCACCCATTCTCGTTGATGTTGAGGGTCACGTCGGGCAGCTTCTTCAAACGCACTGGCAATCACTGTCTTGGCGTCTTGTCGAATGTCCGCCCCGACCCGTTTGTTGCTGATGGCGGGACGGGAGCTCGGGTCACCCTGGTCACCGATGATGTCCTCCGGTCGTCGTTCAAATCGGGGGACACTATACACCGAAGCCACCGTCGCCATCCGTTTTCGTTGCCGCTTTTGCCCCGGACTCAATCGAGTTGGTCGCGATTGGGTGGCTTTTTTGGCGGCCTTAGCGGTCGCCTCTCTGAGATCTTTGCTATGCATCACAATCCCTTTACCATCCGTGGTCACCACCAGTAAGTCGCTGGTTGATTCTGCTCCTTTCTGGGCCCGTTGGGCGTAAAAGTCTTCAAAGTCCTGGGCGACTTTCACACTGACCTCTTCACATTGACGCTTCCCAATCTCCCCTCCAGTTGTCTTGGCGATAGTCTCACTAGTCTCCGCAAAGGAGACCTTTGACGCTTCTTCGGCCACCCGACGGCGAATTCCGTCGGAATACTTGTCAGTTGCGAAGTTTAACTTGCCGTCTTGCGGATATAAGGCGCTCACCTTAGGTGTTTGCGTGCTGTATCCCACTCGGGTCACCATTACCTCGCCAAACAGGGTTTCTAGTTGACGTTGCGTTTTCTTTCGGCGGTGGGGCCGTGCTTCTCCATCGGAACCCAATACACCTTTTTGGTACTCCTCTTGGGCGTAGCGCAGGTCAAGATGACCTTGGAATAACCGCCTCATCAGTTCTGTTCCGAACACGGTTATGTATGATTCTACCTCGCCATGCTCCCATACTTGAGCATCCTCTGCGCTCAAGCTGTTCACTAACTCGGCATACTGCTCATTGGCTAGCTTAAAGAAATCTTCTTCCAGGATAGACATAGTTGACTGGGGGAGATACTGCAGACATAGGAGATGATTTATCCCGATCTATCTATCAAAAAATGGATATGTCATTTCTCTTAATCTCTATAACCTAAAACAATCTCCCGAAAACTCTATCACACCGTTAAAAAACTTTACCTGAAAAGAGTTGCACCCAAATTAAATCACTATGAAATCTTGATGCTAGGTGCTGTTTTATTGGTTTATGGGTATAGAGACTCATTTTTTGTATAAGAATCAGGCATGAAGCTTTGAATTATTCCATTTGGCAAAGACGAAAGAGGGTCAAGTGGATTACCGTTCTTATAAATTGGTTGTGACTTTTTTATATAAGGTTCATCTGCTTTATGAAGATCGAATACTTCTCTAAAATGCTTGTCAATATCTAAATTTTCAGCTAAATACTTGCGGTTCGCCCATTTTTGACGAAGTTAGAAAAATTAGATTTGTTCGCGAAAGCTAATCGCGAACAAGTTCCCCTTAAGGAGGTTTGACCATCTCAGGGCCGAGTTGGTTGTAAATCTCTAGGTCAAAATTGAGTAAAGCCAAAATCTGCTGTTGCAGTGGAGACAGGGAACTGAGGTGGACGTAAGTTTGGTTATCCTGGTCAATTAGAAGTAAAGTGATTTCACAAAAAGCTGCCAGCAGTTGTTCGGCCGTCGGTCTGGCAGTAGCCCGTTGGGGATTACCGGGATAAAGTCCTGACAATTGCTCTTGTTGGACAGCCAAGCCACGGCGCACCTGAAACTCCAGCAGGGTCAAGAGTCTCAATCCAATCGAGAGTAAACGAATTAGTCCCTTAACGTAGTCGTCTCGTTGTAGATAGATGGGAGTCAGAGACAGATGGAAAACCTTTAAATCGTCCAAAGCCTCTCTCGATCAAGTACTCTTCTCGGTAAGCGACCACCGCTCTTGGGAGAGATAACTCCTGGCTCGGCTGATTAGTTACGTAAACCCGCCAGCCCAACATGCTTTTCTGGTGCGCTAGGGCGGCTTCATCCAGGGTGACAGAAAGCTCAACTGAAGATTCGACGACTACTCGGGCAGGTCGGTCTCGATAAGCTCTTAATTGACGCTCTCTTGTGGTCACTTGATATTCTAGTTGCAACAGTCCTTGAACTCGGTAGCGTCTACAAATCCCGTCGGCCGCTTCTTGCCAGTCGGATAACTGGGTGAGTCGTTTTTGGCCTCGGCGCGCTTGCCCCAACTCCCCTAAAGCTGTTTTGGCTTTCTCCAGACGAGTTTGTAACGATTTTGACCCCGCAACAGCGGCAGCCAGAGACCGCACCACCAACTGTCGTTCGCTCCAGGTGACCTCTACCCCATCGCTGTTGGTGGTGCGAGGGACTGAAATCTCATAACCGACGGCAATCTTTTTGGTCTCTCCGTTGGCGTAGGCATATTCTACCTCTGTCAACTGTTGAATGCCTGACCATACTGGTTGGAGATAGTTTTCGAGTTCCCCAGTTGCCAATTGAGTAGCAGGCAGAGGGCACAGATAATAATCACCTTCTGCTTCGAGATATCCTCTTGTCGCGATCGCTGCCATCTTACAGTCTCCAATGTAGAGAAGTCCATTCCTGACCAGGGTTTCTCTGACTCGCTCGGCTCTCAGGTCATAAACTCGAACCAGATTTCCCCCCAACTCTGCTTCAAACCGATGCCAATCTTCATCTTCACTCAAGTAACCCAAGACTGCTTCGAGACGGTCGTCACTTAAATCTAAAGCTCGGACTGACTGCCCAGTACAAATACTCAAGGTTGACAATCGTTTTTCTGCCCAAGGTTGGACATAACTCAATCGATGATCAGCCCGAGAGAGGATGTGCCCAAGCCAAATAGTAGCTACCCATCCCAAGGACAGTCCCTGCCAATTGCCGTGAGTCGGGAAGTGTTTATCGAGTAGCTGTTGAATTCCCATGCTTTCGAGCTGCGCTAGGAGCAAGGGTAGATCATCAACTCGTTCGTAGGTGACGGTTAGAGGTTCAGACATAAAGAATACCTTAACCGAATGAATGCCCTTTTCCCATCCCAAGTCCTTTTTTGGGCAGTGTTCGCGAAATTGAATTTCGCGAACACTGCCCAATTTTTCTAACTTCTCAAAAAATGAGCGAACCGTAAGCTTCTACCAAGGATTACCCATCAAAGAAAATCCCGCCCAATAAAAGGGATGAGATAATTTATGGCGCTGATTTGCAGTTAGGGCTTGAGGCAAAAATCAATCTGCGGTATTTTTATCTGACTGCTAAATTCTCTACATCCTTTGTCATATCTAAATTTTAGAGGTTGTCTCCCCGTCAGCTAATACCGTCAACAAAATTGGCGATTGCCTTGTTGACCACATCAGGATACTCCGCAATTAATAGATGTCCTGCTTCTGGCAGATGTAAATGCTGCCCCAAAGGAAAACTTTGCGCTAAATTCTCTCCCATTTGGTAAGTAAAACTGGGGTCTTTTCCCCCCGTAATAACAAATATTGGTATCTTCTTTTTAAAATGCTGATGACGTTGCCAAAAATTATAGCCCCAGAAAATTTCTAGGGCTTCATAGGGATGAGCTTCGATGGGAATAGGACTTTCTTTTAAAAAACGTTTTATTTTCTGATGGCTTTTCTCTGTAGTAACTCGATTAGTCAGAGACTGAACTCCTGGCAAATGATAAAGATATCTGCCACCCCAAGCCAAAAACTTAATCAGGGGAATTTCCCACCAAGGATCGAGGTCATGAGTTCCTCCCGCAATTAAAACCAAGGCTTTGGGATGATTACGTCTTGCCCACTCCAAACCCAAAGGAACACCGTAACTATGACAGCAAAGAATTGGCTGCTTAACTTTGTAGCGACGTAACAATCGAGTTAAATCCCGTCGATGCCTGCCCAATGAATAGCGATTATAAGTACTTGATTCCCCATGTCCTGCCAGATCGTAAGCTAGGACTTCTGTCCCCTGACTAAGAAAAAATTCATATTGCGCTCGCCAGTTAAATCGATTGCCCAATCCCCCATGTATAAATACCAGCCCAGGAGTTGTCCCATTATGATGACTAACCTGTAGCTTTACTTGACGACGAAGATGAACGGACTCACCTGATAAAAAGTCAGCCTTATTACTTAACTCTTCATTCATAAGAAGATCTTGGTTTTTAGATTATTTAAAACTAGGTGCATAGAAATATTGCTTTGAGGTAGGGAATGTAGTCCAATTGATAAACAGATTCATTTCAATTAACTCTGGTAATAGTCTAATGTTTATCTCACTTGCTGGCATTAAATTTTGGCTCATAGTTGCGTTGGCAGTGGGATTGACCTTTATAGTCTCTCCATCGGTAGCTCAAACTCCTTCTTCTGGGACAAATACGCCTGTATCTACTCCTGGCAACAACACAATAACCAACTTATTTCCTTCTTTGTCTGGCTTATCTGACTTGGCGATAATGCCAACTACAGAATGGATTGAACTTGATGGTCGTAATTTATTTCAAGTAACTGCGTTGGAAAACTATCTGCCAGAAAGGGTTCAAAAAATTGAGAGTAACCTAAAGCAAATTTGTAATACTTATTTCAATAGCACTAATAACGATTTAAAGGTAAAGGTAACGACTATTAACGGTTCACCAACAATCAATATTAATGGTCAATATTTACTAACCGTAACCGATCTAGATGCTCAACTAAGAGGTATAGATACATTTACCTGGGCAGATCAACTAAGCCAAATTCTGCAACAGGCTTTACTTGAAGCTAAACAAGAGCGTCAATCAACCTATCTGATTCGTCAGGGAAAAATTAGCTGTGGGATTTTTGGGTTGGTGGCAATGGTTAACTGGATATTATTAAAACTCAGACAACGCATTAAACCAACTGCAACTAATAATGTCGAGCGAGTTAATACCACCACTGATAATATATCCGTGGCGCAGTCTTTAGAATCACCAGCTTCAAACCAACCATACAAAGCAAGTCTTAAAGCTATTGAAAATCTAAGTACAGGACAAAAGTTGAAAAATCAGTAAGAAAAAGGATTTCATGAAAAGTAACTATATGCGAAGCGGTATCCTTTAGGACACTTAAATTACGATAACCCTATGGATAATGTTAACCTGCTCCGAAAGACCTTGAAACCTCACTTGAAATGGCATGGAGCAAGACTAAGTTTTCTAGCACTATTTCTAATTGCTCTGTTTCGAGTTAAAACCGTAAATTTGGTCGATTTATCAATTGGATTTAAAAGCAAAGCCAAGAAGGAATCAAGTTATAAAAGACTGCAAAGATTTTTGAAGGAATTTGACTTAGATTACTACACTATGGCGAAGTTGGTCATAGAAATGATGGAAATACCTGAACCATGGGTCTTAAGTCTTGACAGAACTGAGTGGCAGTTTGGTCGAAAAGTATTCAACATACTAACTCTGGGTATTGTTTATCAAGGTGTAGCTTTCCCTCTGTTGTGGTGGATGCTAGATAAAAAAGGCAATTCTAATACTGACGAGCGCATTGATTTATTACAAGAGTTTGTCGAGCTATTCTGTGAACACAAAATAAATTACCTCAGTGCCGACCGAGAATTTTTAGGACATGAATGGCTAAAATACTTGTTCTCACAGCCAATGATGTCATTTAGAATCAGAATTCGAGAGACAGAACTGCTAGGAGATGGAAAGCATCAACTTTCGACCAAAATTGTTTTCTCTCATCTCCAGATTGGGCAAAAATCGTTGCTCAAAAGAAAGCGAATTTTATGGGGTCATCAAGTTTACATCGGAGCTTTACGTCTACAAGATAACTCTCTACTGACTGTTATTGCTCCAAGTTATTGTCCCACTCTCATTGATGATTATGCCCAGCGTTGGAGTATCGAAACTCTTTTTGGCATTTTTAAAAGTCGAGGTTTCAATTTGGAAGATACTCATCTAATAGATTCAGAACGTTTGAGTCGCTTATTTGCACTGCTGACGATTGCTTTATGTTGGGCATATCGCACAGGTCAGTGGTTATCTAACAATAAACCGATTGTCATCAAAACACATGGAAGAAAAGCACAAAGCGTTTTTCGTTATGGTTTCGACCATCTACGCTCTATTTTTTTGAATTTAGAAGATTATGAAAATGATTTTCTTCAATCTCTACAGTTTTTGTCCTGTAC
>CAVRWR010000219.1:0-10509 GCA_963724445.1 uncultured cyanobacterium
CAAGATGACCTTGGAATAACCGCCTCATCAGTTCTGTTCCGAACACGGTTATGTATGATTCTACCTCGCCATGCTCCCAGACTCAGCATCCTCTGCGCTTAGCTGTTCACTAACTCGGCGGACTGCTCATTGGCTAGCTTAAAGAAATCTTCTTCCAGGGATAGACATAGTTGACTGGGGGAGATACTGCAGACATAGGAGATGATTTATCCCGATTTATCTATCAAAAAATGGATATGTCATTTCTCTTAATCTCTATAACCTAAAACAATCTCCCGAAAACTCTATCACACCGTTAAAAAACTTTACCTGAAAAGAGTTGCACCCAAATGCATTTATTACTAAACCAATAGAAATTGAAAAAATCGTCAGCGCCATTGACAAATATATGACTATTGAATCGGCTAATAATGCTTCTTCTGTTTCGATGAATTCTAACTTAGGTTCTTAAAATTTCTATCTTCTAGTAGAGTATAGAGTACAGGAACAACTATCAAACTCAGTAAAGAAGATGTAATCAAGCCACCAATAATCACCACAGCCATTGGTTGCCGTAATTCCGAACCTGCTCCCCAACCCAAGGCAATCGGTAACATCCCTAAAATAGTGGAAAAGGTGGTCATCACAATCGGACGCAAACGCACAGATCCCGTATGCAAAATTGCTTCTGTACGATTCATTCCCGAACTGCGTAATTGATTAGCGTAATCTAGAAATAAAATCGCATTTTTATCTAACAGTCCTAACAAGAAAATTAAACCGATCAAAGAAATCATCCCAAAGTCGCTTTGAGTGATCAGCAGAGCGAGCATTGCACCTACAATGGATAATGGTAAAGATAAACCAATTACCAATGGTTCTAACCAACGGCGAAAAGGTAGATAAAGAACAATTAACATACAAATTACTGCCAGAGTTAAGGTAAGAGCAAATTCTCTGAGAATCTTTTTTGATCTGGCTGAATCTCCTTCCAAATCGAATCTAATGTTCGCAGGTAATATTCGACTGGCGATCGCCTTAGCCGTCTCGGTGGCGTTGCCAATGTGTTGATTTAGGGTCAAGTTAGCATTGATATATGCCACTCTTTGACGGTCGAGATGGATTAATTTCTCTAGAGGTTGACTAACTCCATCAACCCGAACATCACTAAATCCTGGTAGCTGGCTAATTTCTGCTTGAAAAGCGATCGCGCTACTTCTTAATTGATTAAGATCTTCTCCCTCAAGAGAAACTTTAAAGGAAGGATCTTCTCCCGTTTCGACAAAGGGAAGATCTTCAACGCTAGCAATTACCCGATCGATTTGCGGTAGATTTTGACGCACCTGTTCCTGAACTTGACTGGTATTCAGGCTGCGCTGACTTTTTAATTTGACATAAATTCTGCCTTTGTTTGGTTCGCCTCTGACTCCTGCAATTGTATAAACAGATTCTACATCGGGATGATCTAAGACAGAAGACTCGATTTGTTGCCCTACCGTCAGAGTTCGACCCAGCAATATTTGTTCTGGCGATCGCGCTAAGGTTTTTAACCAGCGAAAACTACTGGCTGGTTCATCTTTCGGGGGATTGGCGGGATTATCTTCCCTGTTTTCTGAAGGAGAAGCGGCTAATTTTGGCAACGGTGTACTGTAGGTGATGTTAAATTCTCCGCGATCTAACTGAGGGACAAAACCTTGGGGAATTAGAGGAATCAGCGCAATTCCTGCGATAAAACTGGCGATCGCTATCCCCATGACGTGACGGCGATGGTTCAATGACCACTGCAATAAATTACGATAACTGGCGGTGATAAATCCCTGCTGCTGCTGGACTGTCTGTACTTCCTGGCGATTGAGCCAAAATACCGCTAATACGGGAACTAAAGTACGTGCTGCTAGAAGTGAGGTCAATACTGCCGCAGAGAGCGTTATCCCAAAGGGGCGAAAAAACTGACCCAAAGTTCCCCCCATCAAGCCCACAGGTAGAAATACGGCGACAATAGTTAAAGTAGAAATTGAGGCAGTTAAGCCAATCTCACCAGTAGCAGACATAGCTGCCTCTCGGGGATTTACGCCGTCTGCTAGGTGACGCATAATATTTTCTACTTCGACAATCGCATCATCGACAATAATACCGATTGCTAAAGCCAATGCTAACAAGGTCAAAGTTTCAAAATTAAACCCTGCCACTGCCATGATAATAAAAGTACCCAAAAGCGAGACAGGAATCGCGATCGCCGTAATCAAAGTTGCTTTGAAATTACCCAGAAAAGGGAAGATGACTAAAATTGCTAAAGCTACCGCGCTAATTAAGGTTTCAATTGTGGCTTTGGTGCTGTCGCGAATATAGCCAGCGGGAGTCTCCGCTAAAATCAGCTTGACATCTGGCAAGATTTTTAATTGAGCTACCTGTTGTTCTACCTGTTGGACTACTTCCAAAGTATTGGCATCTGCTTGCTTAATTACCTGAAAAGCGATCGCCTTGGCACCATTAAAGTGAATCAGAGTCTTGCCATTGGCAGTAGGAAGATCGCGATCGCTTTCACGAGCCAAATTGCCCAAAAGATCGACTCGCTGGACTCCTGGTATTTGCTTAAGTTTAGGAATTATTTTAGCAGCAGCAATCTGGTTTAATTCTGGGAGATTATTCTGTTGATTGGTTAAAACGTAGCTAATTGCGCTGGTTTCGTTGAGATTAAAGGGAATTACCTCTAAACTCTGATTAGATGGTAAAGACGACTGCTTTAGTTTAGCTTTGATTGTTGCCGTAGCAGTTTCAAGATCGATGTCTGTATCAAATAAAATATTTATTACTGTCTGTCCAGAATAGGTCGCCGAAAATAGCTGCATCAATCCAGGAGTATCTGACAATAAAGTTTCCAGGGGATTGGTAATCTCAGCTTCCGTAGCTAAAACTGTACTGGTGTTCCCCTGTACCCGAATTACAACCACAGGGAAGTTAACCGCAGGAAACAAAGAATATTTTAGGGAACTAAAAGCTAACCAGCCAACCACAGCGATCGCCAACCAGCAAGCAATAGTCAGACGAGAATATTTAATTGCCAGGTGCGAAAGATTAAACTGCGATTTCTTTAACATCAAAAGATCAAACAAAAAGTTCAACCGCTATTTTCCCAGAAAGAGCATCATTATGTTTGATTAAAAGAAAAGATTAATTCAATCTATCTTAGTTGCCAAAATTACGCTCCAGTCAAGTTCTGGTAGTCCTCTTGTTTCGACGATTGGTGAATATGCCACAAAATAGGCGGAGTCATTAATTGTTTCTATGTTCACGGCTGAAGTGCCATTTTGCCGCAAAATCTGTGAGGAAGCATACAGATGATCGATATTCTTTTCCAAGTTTTGAGAATCTTCTGTCGCGATAATTCTTCCCCGTCCATCCAATAAGAAAAACTGCGAAGATTGCGATAAATCTCCGATAATTGAATCTAATTTGTTCATATCGGCAGCGATCTGCTTTTCCACCTCAGCCAAACTAATTCGAGTTCTAGTTATATACAGCAGATTACCCTGTTCATCAAATGAGGGGGCTGCCATATACATGTAGGCAATTCCTGTTTTAGCCGATTTGCGGTAAGGAACAATCACCGGTCTTTTGAACATAACCACCTGCTGGAAGTAATCTATGTCTTGATTATTGGTAGTTAGGGTTCCTGTTCCACCGCTAAAAAGCGTGTCTCCAGTTTGAGCATCAATAACTGCATAGCCATCCATCCCATCTGAATTAGCTAAGAAATTATCTTGAAAATACTCTTGCTTGCGCTCGATAGACCAAGCCGACCAAAGAAGGCGATCGCTCAAAAAAGGACTAGCAGCCATTTCTTGAATCTGAAGGTAATGTTTACCAATAAATCCCTCTAAATTACGGGCAGCAATTACTGCTCTTACCTCGATTACTTTTTTGCTTTGAGCTAATTCTTGGCGTTCAAAATTGCTTTGCGCCGCATAGTAGGTAATACCAGAGGACAATACTGCACTAAATGCTATTGCCAGTGCTAGAATTATTGGCAGTGAATTTCGCTGATTCTTAGGCTGTGGATATTCGGCATCGGCAGTTTTAACAATACTTTGTTCTTTTAAATAAGATATCAGCATGTGAGGGGGTAATGCTGGTAAAGGTCTGGGGATAAACCGATCTGAGTCTGCATCTATGTTTGGCGAGGAGGGCGATTTTGCTCGATCTGAATCAAAGCCGTGCTGTTGTTCAACCATTTTTAGTCCTAAATACAGTGCATTACATAACATGTACAAAGTAAGAGATAGCCATAACAGATCGATATTCTGAAAATGTTTAGCTATTACTGCTAAAGGTAAAAAGACTGCAAAAAAAGAAATTACTGACGAATTCCGCAGCATTGCTCCTTGCTTCAATCCTAGAAAATAAGCCTCGAACATGAATGTGAGCGCAGTAAAACTTAACAGAGGCAAGAGCCAGATAGTGTATCGAGTAATACCCTGGTTAAGCTGATCGTGATCGCCAAACAAGCCAAATATTGTTTCGGGAAAAAATTGAGTAGACAGAGCAAACGATAAAGCGATAGGCAGACTAGTGACAATTGCCAAGATCATCAGAGGCTTAAATTTACGGTCGTCGCCTTCTCCCTTGAAATTGCCTATTAGAGCCTGGGTAGTTAAGCCTACTCCCTGAATTGTGAACTGGCTTAGTAAAGCAATCTGAATCAGCAAGCCGTTTTGCGATAGTGAATCCGTGCTAATCCCCGCACTAAAATTAGTAAAGATCGAATAAGCAGAAATAAGAGCCAGAAAACGCACAAAAACATCACTGTTAAGCTTGAGCGCACCCTTAAACGTCTGACCACGGAAAACTTTTGGTAATGCTTTAAACAAGTCTTGTCTGTCGATAGTCAGCGCAACCCCAAGCAGACCGACAAATAAGGCTAGGTATTGGCTGATCGAAGTGGCAAAACCTGCTCCCCAACTTGCCCAGCCCCAACGGGATATCATTAAATAATCTAAGAGGATATTGGAGCCATTGGCGACAACCGAAATCACCAGCACCATGATCCTGCCGCTTTTAGCTTTTCCCAAAAACCAGCCGATTAAAACAAAGTTAAGCAATACTGCTGGCGTGCCGTAGATTCTAGCGTTAAAGTAATCAGTACCCGATAGTTCGATATTCTCCGCACCAGATAAAATAGCAAAACCAAATTTTTGAATTGGGTATTGAAAACCTAAAATCAATAAAGAGATGATCAGGGCAATTAATCCACTGCGTAATCCTGCCAACAGAACTCCTTCTCCATCATTTTTTCCTGCCGCTTGAGCAGTTAGGGCGGTGGTGCTGCTGCGTAAAAACTTAAGGGTGCGATATAAATAGTCAAATAAAATACTGCCGAGAATTACTCCCGCAAAATATTTTAGATCCTCTAAGTGACCGAGAAATGCGGTGTCACATAACCCAGCCAAAGGCACCATCATATTTGCCAAAATATTAATAGCAGCTAGTTGATAAAAGCGAGACAGAACACTGCGATATTGATTTAATGCCAACATATAATCTTAAGACAGCTTTAGTCTTGAGCATAACGCCCAACCTAATTTGCTATTTTGGTCTTTAAAATTAAGCTCCAGTCTAATTCTGGAAGTCCTCTGGTTTCCACAATGGGTGCGTACGCGATCAATGAGGAATAGCCATCTGAATTGTTTTCAATCTCCACTGAAGAATTTTGATTTTTACGCAAAAAGCTAGCAGCAGGAAAAATCGTATTAATGTGCTTGTCAATATCTTCGGGATCTCCTGAAGCAATAATCCTGCCAATATCATCTACCAAGAAAAAATCTGGTTTTGCAGAATCGCCGATGATTGAATCTAAATCATCGATACTAGCGGAAATTTCCCGCTCAAACTCTTCAAACCTGATTCTGGTTCGAGTAACAAACATGATTTGACCTCTTTCATCAAAAGAGGGTGCCGCCATATACATATATGCAATTCCTGTCTTAGTGGATTTGCGACGAGGAATTACCACTGGTTTTTTAAACTTGATTACTTCTTGATAGTAATCTAAGTCCCTGTTGTTTTTGGTTTTAGTTCCTGTACCACCGCTAAAAATCGTGTCTCCAGTTTTGGCATCAATCACTACATAGCTATCCATGCCGTCTGAATTAGCGATATAGTTATTTTGAAAATACTCTTGTTTACGTTCAGTCGACCAGGCAGACCATAATTTGCGATCGCTCAGAAAGGGGCTGGCAGCCATTTCTTGAACTTGAAGATAGTGTTTGCCGACAAACTGCTCCAGATTACGAGCAGTTACCACCGCTTTGGTCTTGGCTTCTGTTTCTACTCTTGCCAGCGACTGCTGTTTTGCCTCTTTTTGGGTTGAAAAGTAAGTGACACCACCAAAAATTAGCGTACCAGCCACTAGAGCAAATTTCAAAAGTGTTCTCCAAGGAGCTTTGAAATTTCTTTTAGAATTGATCTGTTCTTGGTCAAGCATTTTTTGGGAATTAAATGCTCTCGATTCCACCTCAACTACGGTATTTGGCAGTACTCGCTTGCACTTGTCACAGAGAATATTTGTTGAAACATTATTCCGGAAACAACTAGGACAAACTACGAGCTGATCGCTAGTCTTGTTTGAATGAGAGTTATTTGAGGTAGACATAAGCCCTAACCAATCTTGTTCTACTTTGGTAGATTGTTAAGATAAAAATACTAAATTATTACTGCGTCAATTCTTATAAAAGTTTGATCGGTGATATTACTGATCAATTTAAGATTACCGTGCTGAAAGATTAAACACAAGCACCTAATAAATTATTTATGAATTATTTATGCATAAAAATAGTTCGACGAAAAGGTAAAATCACCGAGGACAAAAGATTAGACTTTAACTTCTTCGGCGATTTAGCTTCAAAAATTTGAACTTGTGGTTTGATATTTGCGGTTCAATATTTAATCAATTCTGGTTTCTAGGTATTGACCAATAGTAATTTCTTCTCCTGCCCGAGAGATAATAGTTTGTCTAGTACGGTACTTGTTGCCAACTAACTTAATTTCTTCTTCAAAGACGTTGGAATTATACTCAGTTCTCAGACTCATCGTCCCAGAATTGACAAATGAACAGATAGCTATTACTGGTTTTGGGGTAGCAAATCCGCGATCGCGGTATAAAACATTTCCCTGAATACCAAAAACGGTTGAACCAATTACTGGTTTCCGATTTTGGTTGGTATAACTGCTTTTCCAGGTTACTTTAGTGCCGCAAACAATTGCTCTCGAATCTTCAAGCTTGTGACTACGAGCTAATTCAATTAATTCTGGTGCGCCCTGTTCGACAAAAGTAATGTCAAGGGTGCTTTTTACCTCTTGAGGTTCGACATCTTGATTTAAGGTGTAGTATCTCCTTTGAGAATTCCAGCTACCTGCTGATTTACGGAAAAAGTTAATTGCTAAGGATTCTAAAGTGATGTTAGTAGTTTCCGCAGATATCATTTTGGCTCAACCTCTTTGGCTAGGACAACATAAAGACACTTATGTCAAGCTATTGGACTTTGTGCTTAATATGTCTTAATATACCACGACCTAATCTTCTTGGTGTTCCATCTTCAGCTATATTTTGATCAACCCAGGGAATTTGGGGAATTTATTCATAACTTGCTGACTTTTACTATGGTGAACTTAAAAAATTTGCTGATTAACCTGACCATAGTTATAGCTGTGGTTATGACTAGCTTTTGCGGCGATTTACCTGCTGTTGCTGTAACTCAGGAACTACAAATAGTTAGTAGCGATGGATATCGGGTAAAAACTGCATTTGATTATAATCAGGTTGATAATTTTAACGCCATTTCCGAACGGGGATCGGGTGCAACCGAGGCAGTTAATTCCATGGTAGTTAGCTTTTATAATCCAGATGGAGAAATGATGGCTAATTATGACAATATCGTTGGCGGGGTTGTGCAAGGAAATTATTTTGAATTTAATTACGATCCTAAAACACAAAAACTTTTGGGTGCGATCATTCTCGGTGGGGAATCAGCAGGAGAAATCTATCTTAAAGGGGATGTTGAACAAGGAATTCATTTAATTAGGGTTGAAGCATCGGGAAAAGAGGTGATAATGGACAGTGGACAGTGGACAGTGGACAGTGGACAGTGGACAATGATTGAAACTTTTCCCAGCAAAAGTAAGACGCTACATTGAAGTTATAGTAATTCCAAATAGTAAAGACGCGAAATTTCGCGTCTTTACTATTTGGAACAATTTAATCTTCTATTAGGTGCAAAACATGACCATCGAGATCTTTAATGGCTAAAGCCTTACTAAAGCCTAATTCGTTACTAGACATTTCAATTATTCCAGGGGAGATAAATTGACAGGGTGCTGAACGCAATTGCTCCACCAGAGTAGTCAAGTTAGTTACCAAGATGACTGTTTGATAATGCCATAAATCACAGGCTCGACTATCAATAGGCATATCTCGTCCATCAGAAGGAGCGATATATTCTAACAGTTCAAAACCGATGCCAGTATCCCCCTTCATGCTATTAACCTGTACTCTAGAGCCAAAAACACAGGTAAGATGTTCAAATTCATTCCCGTAATTTTCTGCCTGTAACATCAGTTCTAGATTGAGGCAATTTTGATAGAGTGCAAAGCTATGGACGGCACTGCTTACCCCGACTGCACTATGATCGATTCCCAAGAATAACTCATCGGTTTCTTTCAACCACCGCTCATCTGCTTTATCGGCAGGAAACTTAATTAGCTCAAGGTTATGTCCGTCAGGATCTTTAAAGTAGAATGCCTGTACTCCACCTAGTTTTTTGTTCCACTCTGGTAGTTGCTGGGGACTAGTTGATGTATGGCGGACATTGTACTGGCGTAGGCGTTGGTATGCTTTATCCATATCAGATACCACGATCGCAATGTGCTGAAACCAGCGATCGTTGCTCCGAGAATCAGGGGGGATTGGTCTACCTTGAGGAGTCAAATACTCCATTAAAGCAATGATTTGGGAGCCAAGCTGCATCTGGACAATCCGCATTCGCAAACCAAATACCCCCTGCAATTTTTCCCAGTCTGTTCCTGCGACTTCAAGATCTTTGATTTTGTGAAACGATAGGACTTGTGAATAAAACTCGATTGACTGCTCCATATTGGATACAGTGATGCCGACGTACTGGATATTGGACATTAACTAAACTCAGTTCACTTTTATACGATCTTAATTTACGTGAGTACCAGGCGATCGCACTTCTAGCTAAAGTAAGGTATATTTTCTTTTCCTACGTGTATTCTTGCCATTTATCTGGAGCTTGTCTTTATCTAGTGATTTTTAGCGATGTACACTACAGATATATATCTTATAGTGGATAGAATATTTAAACAGTAATGCTACCAAACAATATTTTTTCTAATGGAAAATAAACTGAGAGAATTGATTGGTCAGTCTAATATTTGGCTTTTTATTAAGAGCAGCAACGGCTGGCTAAAGAATGTCGAAATATTAGAAGTAGAGTTAGACACCGTAACATTTCGCTATCAGCACGAATCTTCCTCCGAAGTAAAAATTTGGGAAAAGACTACTCGGTTAGAAAATATTTTAGAAATAGATGTTCGTTTGGTAGCGGTGCCAAAATGTGAACAGAAAATTCAGGATATGCGAGATAAGTTAACTCGTCTGCTTGAGCAAGAATAGGCTTGAGCCATCAATTAAAAATAGTTGTCTGGATTTTTTAAATCTTAGGCAATTTTTTTTGTACGATAACCAACATCAAAGCCGAAGAATTGACCGCGGAAATACTTGATTTGACTGAAGCCCTACATTCTTTTCATGAACTAAGCTTTATCTTTTTAGTTCCTCTCGGTGAGCAGGTTTTAACGCGCAAATACTATGGTGTTGCACCTGATTTTTTATAGTTTTAGTAAAGACTCAGGGAAAGAGGTTTTATTTTGTTTTATTTAGAGCTACAACTAAAGGAGTTAGGCATTATTTTGCTTTTTTAGTTATTTTTGACAGGCTAGTAGGCAAGTTTTAAAATGTATATTTTGTTACTTTAAGCAAAAAAGTTTGCTATTGTCGTGTATTTAGATACTATTTCGTGTGCTTTGTCAAGATATTTTTGTCATAATAAAGAATAATCGTAATCTTTGTTTACGTAATGCCAACTACTAATCATCAAACATAGGTATTGAAAATATCATGGGACTAATTCCAGGTATAACCCTTCAAACAATTAAATCTATTCAAGGAGGAATGGCAGAATTTTATACTCCCCAGATAAGTGACGAAACAATGGTGGTTAAGGTACCTGCCAATACTATCGACGATTTATTTGTCCACAAACATCAGACCGATCAGCTACTGGTAGTTAGAGGTAGTTTTGTCCTGGTAGTTTTATACGATCGCCAATATCAATATATTCCTTTAAGTGAAGATCTGCCTCAAGTTGTGACTATTCCTAGAGGAGTCTTACACGGTTCGATTAATCTTAGCGATCGCGATTGTTTACTGGTAACACTAACTGAACGAAGTACAGG
>CAVRWR010000220.1:0-11087 GCA_963724445.1 uncultured cyanobacterium
GAATTAATAGATTTAGAAATAGAATCAATTATAGAAGCTTTACAAGATTTATTTGAAAATTTTGATAATCAAGTAGGAGCGAATATCAAGCATCAACTTGAATCATCCATTTCTAAACAACAAATTAGTTTAAATATAGATATTAGTAATATTGATGACAATGATGGTAATGGAGTAGGTTTCGGTTTGGGATTAAGTGGGGCGGGTTTAGTTAGTTTGGGTTTATTAGCTTTTACAGGAATTGGATTAATTCCGATAACTCTGACTGCACTCGGTAGTGGTTTTGGCTTAGGAGCATTATTTGGCGAAAGTAAACAGGATAAAATCAAGCGAATTGTCTTGGAAAAAGGTTTAGAACAATTTTATGAATTCCAACAAGAAATTTTTGATGAAATATCAGAGGAAATAACTTTAGTTTTTGAAAATAAAATAGAGCTATCTAGTCAAATAATTGAGAAAGCAATTTTGATTTTAGAAAGTCTAATCAAAAGACAAGACGATTTGTCTCAAAATCAACAAACGATTAGTAATATTTACTCTAAAATTAATGCTTTAATGGCAGAAAATATATAATTGGTATATTTTGTAAATAATTGAGATATATAGTAATCGAGCTAAAACAATTATTCAGAAGCTAATTCACTACAATTTTAGAATATTAGACTTGATACACGAATAAAAAATAAGCATCTAATAATAGATAGATGCTTGTTAAATAGACTATTGAAACCATTTTAAGAAATAATATATTTTCAAACCAATAAAACTGACTATAGCTAATCTAATTTAGCTTTTCTTTTATGCAACCTGTGGTTCTAACATAGTGCCTAATTGTTCAATACCTTTGTGCAAATGTCTGGTAACAGTCATGGGA
Source organism: uncultured cyanobacterium (assembly GCA_963724445.1). Taxonomy (GTDB): domain Bacteria; phylum Cyanobacteriota; class Cyanobacteriia; order Cyanobacteriales; family Xenococcaceae; genus Waterburya. The sequence continues at coordinate 875 of CAVRWR010000220.1, forward strand.
CTGATACCAATATGTTTAGCAGCTTCTTTGCGCGGTAAATCCCAAAGAAATACACATTCAATCGCCGCTTTTGTCTTATCTTCTAATTGATTCATCGCTCGTTGTAGCTGAAGCTTATCATCTTCTAACCTACGTTGTTTTTGATAGTTGGGATCGGCGATAGTGTCGCCAAAAGTAATAGAAGAGTCCATCGAACTATTGACTACTGCATCTAAACTGATCGGCAAGCGATTTTGTAAAGCGAGTTGACACTCACTCCATTCTTCTAAAGGAATGCCCAACCCAGCGGCTAATTCAGTATCTCTAGGTAAGCGACCAAGTTTTTCAATTAAATCTTTACGTAGCTTTTTGCCTCTAGTATAAAGTTCTTGCCATCTACGAGGAATTCGCATCATGCTGCCTTTGTCTCTTAGATAGTGCAGCATTTCACCACGGATATAAGGGATAGCAAAAGAACTAAATGCCGAACCTTGAAGCGGATCGAAGCGTTCAATCGCCCTAATTAAACCAAGATAGCCAATTTGTTCTAAGTCTTCGTAAGGTTCTGCACATTTACGACAGATTTGATGGGCTACTTTTCTAACTAAACCTGCGTTCAACTCAACTAATTTATTACGTAATTTTAAAGAAGGGTTGCGATGATAAATTTGTAAAAATTCCATGCAACGATAACTAAGAGTTTGAGTAGCCATAAAAATAAAGTTTTCGAGATCAACAATCTATTTATGTGAATCTAAATCTCATTTTCTATTGTGAGAAAAATCTACACCATAGTTGTTTTACGGAAAAACTCGATCACACTTTTTTTTTCTACGAACAAATACGCATTATTTTTTTAAAAGATTCAGCGCCTAATTTAGCGAATAAACTGTTTATTTTCAACGAAATTAATCAGCATTTTTTTAACAATATAGTGTTTATTATCAACAAAAATACTATCTTAATTAAATTGCTGATACTCTAAGTTTGAGCTAATATTTTTAGATTTTAACTAATGTTTCTTTTGGCTTTTAAATAAATTTTGCATCTAAAAAGCTAAAATTCATGACATTTCTTATAAATACAAAATGCGAGGGGCAAATAAAAATACAAAAAAAATAGGAATAGTATTTACTATTCCTGAACTAGCTGATTGAAAAATTGCTACATTGAACGAGCTATAGTTTATTTAGCTCAAGCGTTAAAATTTTTATGGTTAAACGAATTTGTTCCTCAGTATGATTACAGGTAATAAAAAATCTTAATCTAGCACCATTCTGTGGCACTGAAGGATAAATCATAAATGGAACATTGATCCCCTGTTTAAATAAATTCTGGGATAGCTGAATCGATTTAAGAGAATCACCCACAATAATCGGAATCACTGGGGAATCTTGGCTCATTCCTGTATCCAAACCCTGCTCTTTTGCTAAGTCTAAAAATAGCTTTGCTCTGGCTTGAAGGATAGTAGCTCTATCGGGTTCCGCTTTCAGTACCCGAACCGCAGCTAGAGTTGCCGCAGCATTAGGGGGAGACATACCGACGCTGAAAACAAAACCAGGGGCGGTATACTTGAGATATTCAACTAGAGCTGAAGAACCAGCAATATATCCTCCACAGCTAGCAAAAGACTTGCTGAGAGTTCCCATCCATAAATCGATATCGTTGGGGTCAATATCACAATATTCGCTGATACCTCGACCAGTTTTGCCGATCGTACCAATAGAATGAGCCTCATCCACCATTAGAAGGGTCTTATATTTCTGTTTAAGGGCAATTATAGGAGGTAAGTCTGCAACATCACCATCGGTGCTATACACCCCTTCAATCACGATTAAGACTCGTTGATAACGATGGCGGCGATCGCGCAACACCTTTTCCAAAGCCTCAATATCATTATGCGGGAAAGAAACTATGCTAGCTCCAGAAAGAAAACATCCCTGAAGAATACTGTTATGACTAAGGGCATCATAGATAACTAAGTCTCCTTTACCAAAGAGATGTCCGATAGTAGTCACGTTGGTCGCATGACCACCAACCATCACAATACTGTCTTCAACGCCAATAAAGTCGGCGAGTTCCCGTTCTAGTTCCCGATGCAGGGGTTTTTCTCCAGAGATTAAGCGACTAGCACAAGCAGAAGTTCCATAAAGGTCAGTCGCGTCTTTTGCCGCCTGAGATACTTGGGGGTCGCCACACATGCCAATGTAATTATAAGTGGCAAAATTAATCAGTTCACGACCATCAATTGTAGTGCGATCGTTGACTATGGTTTCTTGCGGGATAAAAAATGGATTGCCATTACCCAGACTTTTCACCTGCTCTTGTTGAGCTAATAGTTTTTTATATTCAGGAAATTCAGCAAATTTATAATTTTCTAAAGGTATTTCTATTTCAAGTTGATTATTGTTATTAAGCTCAATTTGAGATTGATTTACTATCGTTTCAGTACTAAGATTCAAATCAGCATTAGCCTGCATCAAAGATAAATTATCATTGGCTAAATAATTCGCCAAAGATTCGATATTTTGATAATCCCACAGTAAAGTAGGTGGCAAACGACAGCCAAGATAATCTTCCAAGTCTCCTGACAAATTGATTGCCTCTGCTGATTCCAAACCATATTCTTCAAAATCTTGACCAACATCAATTTGATTCGGCTCAATCTCCAATACTTCAGCTAGTTTGTCAATCAACCAACCCTGTATAGACTCAGATTTGGAAGAAGTACTTAAATTACTCGGCTGACCATTCCTGCCAACAGGAATTTTTCTCTCTTTACCATTTAAAGTTTCGTTGAATAGTGTCATTGTTTACTCCTGCACCACTTAATTAAGAATTCACTGAGGCGAATTTTGTTCCCAACAGAGAATATATATCCTTCGGGTCATTGATTCTATGGTCTAGCCGACACCTTCTGGATCATAAAGGTCACGCTCGATGGCTATTTTGCCATCAGGTATTCTGGCTGGCGAAGCTAGAAATTGCTCGATCGCCCATTTCTTGTCATGAACCCCCGCCAGAATACTACAGTATCCAGCGGGGGTTAATTTAAATTGGTTAATTGCTAATTCTAATATGATGGCGACCTCGCTTGCTGCTATAAACATTTAGATCTACAGAATGATAGATCGAATTTATAACAAACTTGCAGAGATCGCCAGTAATTAAGGAAAATATCTGGAAAAAAATTAGCTAGCCATATATTCTCTGACGTAGTTTCTACGTCTTCTTAGCTGCGCCAGAGCCTGATGTTCGAGCTGACGGACACGCTCGCGACTTATGCTCATTCTCTGACCTATCTTGGCTAAAGATAGTTCTTTACCATCTTCTAAACCAAAGCGTAGGGCAATAACTTCCTGTTGCTGGGGAGATAGATCCGCCATCAAGCTAAAGAGATCGTTACGCAATAGTTGCTGAGTGGCATAGTGGTCTGGAGACATTCCGTCGTCTTCTAATAGTTCTGATAGTTCAGTGTCTTGATTGTCACCCACACGAACATCTAGAGAAATAGGTTGACGAGCAATACTTAAATATTCGCGAATTTGTTCGGGCTTGAGGTCTAGTTCTTGGGCAATTTCGACTACTTCGGCACTTCTGCCCAACTTTTGCGCCAGTTCACGCTGGGTTTTTTTTATTTTGTTGAGCTTTTCGGTGATGTGAATTGGTAATCGAATGGTACGAGCCTGTTGAGCGATCGCTCTGGTGATCGCCTGGCGTATCCACCAGTAGGCATAGGTAGAAAACTTATATCCACGGGTAGGATCGAACTTTTCTACGCCTCGTTCTAAACCGAGACTGCCTTCCTGGATTAGATCGAGGAATTCCATGTTACGCTTTTGGTATTTTTTGGCGATCGCCACAACCAAGCGTAAATTGGCCTCAATCATTTTTTGCTTGGCTCGTTGACCTTCTTTGATAATCCTGTTAAGTTCAATTTCACTCAGTTGGGCATGGTCTGCCCACTCCTTCAGGCTGAGTTCGCATCCGCGATCGGTTTCTAACTCTTCTTTTTGCGTTAACAGGGTCATCATTTTCTGCACTTGCTTCCCGTAAACAATTTCTTGCTCGTGGGTCAACAAGCGTACCCGACCAATTTCATGCAAATAGGTTCTGACCATATCCGCTGAGTAGCTTTTAGAGGTGGTTTTTTCTATTTTGGCTTTAGGCATTTGTACAGTAATGACTCCTTATAAACTTTAAAAGTCAGTGATACTTCTTACGTTTGTTTTGAACTTTCCGACTGAGTATTTAGACGTTTGGTAGGTAACAAAGGTTCAACTAAATTTTGCCATCTTTGACAGACCCCGAATTCGAGATTCATCAACGGCTGAATACCTCGTGTGACAGAACTGTTACCCTCTTATATGATGCATCAAAAGCAATTATGCATAAACCTGTCGATCGGGTGGATTGCCGAACTTGTGACGATCGTGACTATTAATTTTCAAGATCTCTTATTTAGCTGAAGCGAAGCTAATTAATTTCTGAGAAATAGATTAATTTTTCCTGGTCGCTCTATTTATATCGATCTCAATTTTCCCACCTTTAGTTAATAATTTCAGTACTGCCAAAACTAATGCTATCTTCCTCATATCCTGGTGGTTCTACGTGAATCAATACGCGCACCGTCCCAAAACGCTGTTCCAAACGATCTTCAATCTGTTCGGTAATTTGATGGGCTATAATTAGATCATCTGTATTAACAATCAGGTGCATTTCAATAAATACCTGTCTACCTAACATTCCTCGTGAGGCGATATCATGACAGCTTATAACACCTGGGACTCTAGTAACCACTTCATAGATTGCTTCTGGCGCGATCGCCATCTCATCTACCAGCCAGGGTAAATTTTCACTAATTACTTCCCAACCGCTATAAAACACTAACAGTGCCACAGGAAAGGCTAAGAAGACATCTAACCACTGCAATTGAGGCAAATTAAGGTTTTCTCCCTGCCACACTCCAACCAAACCAGCGATAACGATAATAGTTACCCAAATATCGCTCATGGTATGCTTAGCATCAGCGATCAAAATGGGACTGTTAACTTTTCTGCCGACGCTGCGCTCGTAAAAAGCAACAAAAATATTAACTCCTAAAACCAGCAGCAGTAACCATAATTCATTAGGAGCAACTCGAATATTGACACTTTCCGAGGCAAAAAAAATCTTTTCTACCGCACCTCGAAGGATTTCAAAACAGGCAATTCCCAAAAATGCGGCAATACCTAACGCCCCTACTGCCTCAAATTTCTGATGTCCATAGGGATGTTCGCGATCGGGTTTAGGAGAAGAAAAACGATTGGCTACCAAGCCTAAAATATTGTTGACGCTATCGGTAACGCTGTGAAGGGCATCTGCTTGAAGGCTCAAAGAACCTGTAGCTATACCCAAGACAAACTTGAGCGCCATGACAAATAAATTTAATACTAGAGTCAACCAAAGAACTCGCCGAACCTGCGATCGATTATCCTGCACCATTTAAGAACTGAAACTCCTCTAGATGCCTGCTCTATAATCATAGTCGTAAAACTAGCTATAGTCTCTTAGACCAATGACTGTAGAAATATTGCGTAATTTGAAATAACGTAACTTATTGAGATCTATTCTGATAAATAAACTAAGGCGTTTTCTATTTCTGATAATATTTCTGGTAAATTAAAACTAAGAGTTTATTAAAATAAATTAGCATTAATTCTCAGTTATTAAATTTAATTAAATTTTTTCCATGGCACAGTTAACGCTTAATTTAGTTCAAGGAGCAGTCAGTTTTAACTTTTCGGAAGATGCTGCTAAACAGTTGCAGGCAGAAATATCTACTTTGATGCAAAGTCTGAAGGCGATCGCGAGTGCTACTCCTGGTGCTGGAGGTCGCCCTGTAAAACAAGAATCGATGGAGTATCGTTATACAGGGGATGTGTTCTTAGAAATATTCTGTAATCCGAATATTTATCCCAGTCCTTTTGCCGCCAAAATTCTCTTGACTCTGCGAGACGATCGCCTTCGCCTAACTAGTGAAGCTGAACTCACTCAATTGATCGAAGATTTGAATATATTTCTAGAATCTTAAGCTAATCTTAATTCCTGTTGATACATACATAATGACGCTACAAAAAATCAAGCAATCAAGCACTTCAGATGTTTTATTAGGAAAATCTTTAGCAGAGTTAACTGCCTGGGTAGAAGAACAGGGACAACCAGCCTATAGAGGGAAACAACTGTATCAATGGCTATATCATAAAGGAGCGCGATCGCTTTTAGATATTTCTGTCTTTCCCAAGCAGTGGCGAGCAGAAATGGCAGATTACTCGATTGGACGTTCAATAATTCACTATCGCAGCGAAGCCCCAGATCAGACTCGTAAATATTTACTGCGCTTGGCAGACGGCGTAATTATTGAAACAGTTGGTATTCCTACCGCTAAACGCCTAACGGTATGTGTTTCGTCTCAGGTAGGCTGCCCGATGGACTGTGATTTCTGCGCTACAGGAAAAGGCGGTTTTACTCGCAATCTCAAAGCACACGAAATTGTCGATCAGGTGTTGACAGTACAAGAGGACTTTGAGCAGAGAGTCACCAACGTGGTGTTTATGGGGATGGGAGAGCCGATGGCAAACATTGATGAAGTTGTGTCTGCAGTTAAGTCCCTCAATCAGGATGTAGGAATTGGGGCGCGATCTCTTACCGTATCGACTGTAGGTATTCCTGGTAAAATTCAGCAACTAGCCCAACATAGATTACAAATTGTTCTTGCAGTCAGTCTCCATGCTTCTAATCAGGCTTTAAGAGAGCAGCTAATCCCTAGCGCTAAAAAATATACTTTAAATAATCTCTTGGATGAGTGCCGAGATTACGTTCAGGTAACTGGTAGAAGAGTCACTTTTGAATATGTTCTGTTAGCAGGAATTAATGATTTACCTGAAAACGCGAGGGAATTAACTCAATGTCTTAAAGGCTTTCAAACCCATGTCAATTTGATACCCTATAATCCGATATCTGAGGTCGATTATCAAAGACCAAATAGCCATAGAATCAGAGAATTTACCAAGATTTTAGAGGAGGCAAAAATAGCAGTTAGCGTGCGCTATTCTCGGGGATTGGAAGCAGACGCAGCCTGTGGACAATTAAGAGCCTCTAAAATTTAGACTGGGGTAGGTTCGGTTACAGAATAACTATTGAAACCTGGTGCATAGGCTTCAATTACTTTGGCAGTTTTAGCACACTGCACCAATAAATAGTCACAGTTTCGACAGGCTGTACGCTGAATATCATTATCTGTAATTTGCTTGGTAGCGCGAGCGCCACAGTTTGGGCAGTGAATTATCTGTGTCTTAGTCATTTTTTTTAATAAATAATGATATTTGGTTTTTTACGTGACAAATTATGCCTACGTAAAAAACCTCTAAACTATTAAGTTAACTTTCTCTGATTATAATTTTCTTTTAGGCGATCGCCCTCTTTCTTTATATAGATTTCATCTGCTAATCCTCTGATCCCGATCAATATGAAGCTAATATATGGGTATTTCTCTATATTTCAAAAAATGCAACCAAAATCATATATCAATAGTTAAGCAGTAATTTTACTCATCTACTTTATTAGGACACATCAGATTATATTTATGATTCAATAAAACCTTTTAGGCAGAGCGATCGCATTTGCATAATCAATAAAATATTGCAGTTTAATTGCGGGATTCAATGATTTAATTTTAGGGACGGACTTACTGTGCTTTAGATAGCGATGACCTATGCAAGTTGAATGGCAAATAGCTAAGAGTTACGAAGATATTCTTTATCATAAATGGCAGGGTATTGCCAAAATTACCATCAATCGTCCCCATAAACGCAATGCCTTTCGGCCCAAAACGGTATTTGAAATGTACGACGCATTTATTGATGCTCGTGAAGATCATTCTGTCGGCGTAGTTTTGCTCACTGGTGCAGGACCTCATAACGACGGGAAATATGCTTTTTGTGCGGGGGGAGATCAAAGCATTAGAGGCAAGGCTGGATATATAGATGAGGGGGGAACACCAAGGCTAAACGTATTAGATTTACAGCGTTTAATTCGCTCGCTGCCAAAAGTAACCATTGCTTTAGTCGCAGGATATGCCATTGGTGGTGGTCATGTACTACACGTGCTGTGCGATCTCACTATTGCAGCCGATAATGCCGTTTTTGGTCAAACTGGTCCAAAAGTGGGTAGTTTCGATGGTGGTTTTGGCTCTGGCTATCTAGCGCGAATTGTGGGACAGAAAAAAGCCAGAGAGATTTGGTTTCTTTGCCGTCAGTATAATGCCACAGAAGCCCAAGAAATGGGCTTAGTAAATTGCGTAGTGCCAATAGATCGCCTCGAAGCAGAAGGAATCAAATGGTCTCAAGAGATTTTGTCTAAAAGTCCGATTGCTATTAGATGTCTCAAAGCCGCATTCAATGCTGATTGTGATGGTCAAGCTGGAATTCAGGAGTTAGCGGGAAATGCCACTATGCTTTACTATATGACCGAAGAGGGAGCAGAGGGAAAACAAGCTTTCATCGAAAAACGAGATCCTAATTTTGAGCAATATCCCTGGCTACCCTAAAATATGGTCAACTGCTTTCCCTATGCTGAAGCTGAAGTTTGTCAACTTGGATAAACAGAAGCAATAAAATAGACGCTTACCAACTTTGGTTAGCGTCTTAAATCTTGAAGTACTGGAAATGATTTAAATTATTTTGGGCATGAGGAATGCTGGTGTTTCGCAACTCTTATCCAACCACCTTTGAGCGTAAATTATTCACATTTAGGAGAAGCTATTTGAGGGCGATCGCCTTTGATCTCAAGATTAGCTACTTTAGAAACCAGTCTGATGGGAGAGTTTACGGAAATTGCGGTATCCATCTGAAAAATATCTTCTAGTTTTTCCAACGTTGTGCTAAAAGGAGGAGCCGCTAAGGCACAAGCTTTCCAACGACTTTGGACTGGTACTCCCAACATTTGGCAAGAACCACCCCTACGACCCTCTGGCTGATAAAAACGACAGTGACGGCAGTTAGATGTTGAAAATTGCATTTCTTTCATTAGGTGTTCGCTGGATCGGTTTTATTCCATTCCTCTGTTTATATTTTGCGATGTCTTCATAATCCTCTAAATTCAATTCAAATGATTACTAGGTAAGCTTTAGGATGATCCCCAGGCGGTTAAAGCTTTCATATTCTCTTTATAATTGGGTAATGAACGGATACAATAACTTCAGGGAAAAAAGTATAATAAAATACTTTTTATTCAATACTATTGTAGATTTATCACTAGGAAAACCTATAGGGATCATTAACAAACAAGTCAATCTTCTTTAGCTTTTTTTTATTCTGTTACTGGAAAAGTTGGAAAACGATATTCTTTAGCCCATTTTTGAGCAGCACAGTGATAACATAAATTCCATCTTTCTAATTCCGCTTTTGGTGTGGTCGAATTGCAGTTGGGACAAAGAAGAGCCAAGGAAGATTTCTCTTCTATAGTCTTTATCCAGCGTTGAGCTGCATTCTTAGCTTTATCTTGAGGAGATAAGTCATTTATGCTGTTACTGTGATTATTAGCCAATGGTAGAGAAGTCAAATAGATCGGGAACAATGGTCGATTTGTGGCGATCGCTGATGGTAAATATGCTTTGTTTAATCTCTGACTCATTAGTTTTTTGATGCCATTGAGAAGAAGAAAAGCGAATATCTTTGAGAGCAAAAGTTAGCTGTTTATTTAGTCTTTTGAGCAGGGTGTATCGCTGAAAAGAAAGCTCCTGCGATCGCGCGGCGCTAGAAGTTGCTACGTAAAGAACTTGTCGATTAATGTAGAGTGGACGAGTCTGCTGGGCAATATTTTGATTTACAGTTCTCTCCCAGCATTGTAGTAACTGGCGATATTCACGGAATTTTTCCCAGCCAGGCTGCTGTTCTAACTGAGTCAGGATTTGTTCGACAGAATTAAAGTGCAAGATCGGTAAGGACTAAAAAAAGTATAAGACAATAATTATTGAGAAACAATTCCCGACCACTGAACTTTCTTTTCGCCAGTGCGACGATAGGAAAAGAAGTGTTCACTATGCTCGAATGTGCAATAAGGAGCGATCGCAATTTGTGCAGGATCGATACCTAATTGTTCAAGCTGTATCTGATTAACCTTTGATACATTCAGACGTACCTTGCCAAACTCGGCATCTCCTAAAATTGGACTATTAGATAACTGCTTTAATTCT
>CAVRWR010000221.1:0-39710 GCA_963724445.1 uncultured cyanobacterium
TTTAGCAACGGCACTGCCAAACCTACTGCTAACCTGACGCTTAGATAACTGCTGAACCTCTCCTCCGAGCTTGTCTTTCAAAGAAGCGATCGCGTCGATGACGAGTTCAGCTTCACAGAGAGTAGGAATTTCAAAGAGACATTCAACTGGTTCATTCTTTCTCTTGAGAGAACCGCGAAAAATAACGCTGTACTTAGACTTAGACTCAAAGCTGGCAGTTTTAATAATCTCGGTACAGCGTCTACCAGTAACCACAGCAAGACCAGCAGCAATTTCTGCCCACTGATAACTACTTAAAAGAAGAGTAGCCCTTTAACAATCTCATTGGGGCGATCGAGGAATTTAGTAATTCTTTGAGCAATGCGATCGCTATTAAGATTATTAATCTCAGTCCAGGTTTGCTTATCAAAATCAACGACCTCAAGAGCAGGGTGTTCGGTGTCTAAGACTTTGATCGCGTTACGGACATCACTAAGATAATCTTTTTGCTGGGATGGTTCGACCAGTCCCCGATTTTCCATAGACTGAATCAGAGCATCAAACCAAGTGTGATAGTTAGCATCAGGGAGGTTGAGTTGTGCTAGACGCTGTGATAACAGCTTTTGCAACCATTTAGTCCTGCCTTGATTGACAGCAACCAGCAACAGATTATTGTTCACGATAATTAGGTAACTAATGATTATCTTAGTTATACTCTTATTTTATCTTACATATGTAGTGTTTGGTTAATTTAAAGGCTTTCAGTTTTAGAATCTTCGAGTTGAACGAAATCAAAGTTAGTAATTTTGACCTTGCTATCGTGGAAACGAGCAGTAATTTCTAATTCGCCACCCATAGCCTCAACAACTTCTCTCAGATGAGAAATATACATATCACTACGTTTTTCTAAACGAGAGATAGCAGGTTGTTTGACATTAAGTTTGGATGCTAGTTCGTTTTGAGTAAGAGAAAAAGCTTCTCTTAATTCGTTGAGTGCCATTTCCGATTTTAGCTTTTGGGTCCCGGCAACAATTTTAGCTTTTCTTTGAGGTGAGAAATTAGCTGTCAAATTAGAAAAAGGTTGATGTCCACTCATATTAAACCCTTCCGTTTAATTTCAATAAGGTAAAGATCGTAAAGTCGGTCGGCAATGGGAATCATTCTTTCGTAGAAACGTTTGTCGCCAGTTTTATCGCCACCAATCAACAAGATGGCATCGCGTTTAGGGTCAAAGCAATAGAAGATTCTAATTGGATTTCCTCGACTTTGTATTCTAAGCTCCCGCATTTTAGAATGCTTTGAACCGTTGATTTTAGATGAATAAGGAAAACCTAATTTAGTACCTTTTTCTTCTAAAAGACCGACAACAGATGCAATATTATCTTGCAGCAATTCATCTAAGTTGGAATACCAATGTCCAAATTCATCGGTATATTCAATATTGGTTGGCATATTTAATTATATTACATCAATGTAATAATTGGTGGTTGTAAGTAAACTATTTAAGCGATCACTTTAGTTGAGATTCCTGAACTATTGGTAGGTGGTAAATCTCTGAATCAAAAACGAGTCAGGGTTATCGAACACGGGTTGAATAGAGTAAAGGTGATTGAACGCAGACAAACTTCAAACTTGAGAGAAAATCGAAAATAGATTGAGACATGATGTTTACGGAGCAAAATAAGGGTTAAGCGTAGAGACTATAAGGAAATTGATCTTTGATGTGGAGATTGAAGAATTGCCCTTTGGAATCGGCGTTCAAAAACTCTTCAAAAATATCGCTAGAGACCTGACGATATTGATAGACAGATTGAGAATGAAACTGAATATAGAGACAGGATTGAGAACGATTAAAAGCGATCGCCTCAATACAGGAGGAATCAACTTCAATCCAGCCTTCCTCTTTCTCATCAGGTTCAACAACTCGATTGGGTATGCTGGGGAAACCCCAGCACCCCTCGTGCGATTCGTTCTCTCGAAACCTATATAAATAGGAGGATGAGAGGCAATTCAAAAGTAACCCACATTGGGTAGAGTCCGCACTTTAATCCTTTTGAATAAGATAACTAAATATCCATATAGGTGATGGAAAGTATCCTAGAAATCCTAGTCCTATCGACCTGATGCGGGTTTGAAAGCACAGAGCGTCCCCTTCGGCAACGAAGGTGAGAAGTTTCCCTTATGACTAAAACTGACAATATAGTTATAAAAGCGGGACTGAAGGCAGAAACCTATAGCAATATAGGCATAGGCGATAATAGCTAAAAACGTCGGCTGTTAGCAGGAGTTTTATAACCGATCTGGACTGAGATAAATATCAAGGAAAAGGATATCGTGGGGTAGAACAAACCAAGTGCTGATGAACCATTATAAGGCTGGGAGCATGGGATATAAGCTAGTACTTAATCAGTACCCCATGCGTCGGAAAAACCGATAAGGGTAAAGTCTAACAATCTTGAGGGATTGAGTTAGCGCATCACCTAGACCCCTAGTGGAAAAGCACGCCCTAAAGAACTCTAACAATGGATATTTGGAACGAAGTAACTCTGTTCGCGCTCCTCTTAATTGGTCGAATCAGAGAGGTAGTCAGTCAAGATGAAACATCTGGAGCAATCCAGGCAACAACAGAAAAAGATGGTTCAAGAAGTAAATGCCAAACCCGAATCAACGGGTAATGCCTGAAAAGGGATGGTCTAATCACCTGGATATACAGACGTAAATCGCAATGTGTAAAAGCTAGAGGTACGAGTAGAAATGAATAAGCCTAATTCTAATCCGTTTTTCACGGAGATAGAGGGATGGGAGAATATTAATTGGCAAAAAGTCGAACGATATGTCTTTAAGTTACAAAAGAACATCTATGCTGCTTCACGTCAAGGCAATAAACGTCGAGTTCGCCAACTCCAAAAAACACTGATTAATTCCTGGTCAAATAGGGTTTTAGCGGTACGCAGGGTAACTCAAGATAACAGAGGAAAAAAGACGGCAGGAGTGGACGGGGTTAAATCCCTATCCCCAAAAGCACGAATTCACCTTACAGGACAACTCAAATTGACAGGTAAAAGTAAACCCACTCGCAGAGTGTGGATACCTAAACCTGGAAAGGAAGAGAAACGTCCATTAGGAATACCCACAATGTACGACCGCGCTCTTCAAGGAGTAGTTAAAGCAGCACTCGAACCAGAATGGGAGGCTTTATTTGAAGCTACATCATATGGTTTTAGACCTGGAAGGTCATGTCATGATGCGATACGACACATTAAAGATTCAATACAATCTAAAGCCAAGTACGTTTTAGACGCTGATATTGCTAAATGTTTTGACCGCATTGACCACAATGCCTTACTCCGAAAACTGAACCATAAAGGTAAAGTTAGAAGTCAAGTGAAAGCCTGGCTCAAAAGTGGAGTCATAGACCACAAGGTATTTTCTGCAACAAATGAAGGAACGCCTCAAGGCGGGGTTTGTGCGCTGCGAAGCGTACATTGGTAATGCTCAAGGAGAGTAAAAAACTACCAAGAGATAGTACATTCCCTAATGTACTAAGGCTAACCCAGCAAGCAGGGGACAATGAGTAAGAACCTGTTTGAAGCCTGGGGAACAAGGGGCAAAGTACTGGCACTCTGTTACAGTATGAGGCTTCGAGCCTGAATTTAACTATGGCTACGAAAGGAATCTTCGTCCGACGCTCCTACACCTTGGACACGCTGCTAAACAACAGAGATGGCGTGAGACATCAGGTAAATCAATTTTATTCTCGATTGACTGAAAAGGTCTTTAGACGCGGACTGAATTGCTCTAATTATAAAGGTATAAATCATCAACTGATGTCGAGGATATTAGGTCTATATCCTACAGGAGTAAAGAAGAAGCCTACGGTTAAATGTAATCACGTACCGATGTATGAACGTAGGAAGCGCAATAATTGGTCTATTTTAGACTGGGTTAACTGCAACTGAAGTAGTTATTGCGTGGCAGAGCCGTCGTAGTAGTCCGAGCCAGAAAATAGTCTGGTACATGGCGAAGGTCGGCAGTCATTGTTAGAGATACGCCGTAGGAAGTAGAGAGGACTAAGAAGTATGTCCGATATCATCAAAACCCAACGTAGTCTCGCCATAAAAGCGAAGTATCAAAAAGAACATCAGTTTGACCATCTCTATCGGCTCATGTGCCGTCGAGATTGGATTGAAGATGCTTTAGATACAATACTCTCAAATCGAGGTTCAAAGACAGCAGGAATCGATGGAATCAGCAAGAAAGCTCTCGAATCAGAGACAGCAAAGTCTAAATTTGTGAAAGAGATAGAAACGGAACTGCGTCAGAAACAGTTTCGACCAATGCCAGTCCGTCGAATATACATTCCCAAGTCTAACGGTAAAAAACGCCCACTGGGTATTCCCACAATTAAAGACAGAGTAGTACAAATGCTGGTGAAGATGGTGTTAGAACCTATTTACGAAAGCGACTTCTTGAACTGCTCTAATGGTTTTCGACCAGGACGCAGAACTCAAGATTGTATCGCCCGATTAGATAGCTACATCAATCGGCGCAACAAATACTACTGGGTCATTGAAGGGGATATCAAAGCAGCATTCGACAGCATACACCATCAAATATTGATGAAACTGCTGGCTCAACGAATAGCTGATAAACGTTTCCTAAATCTGATAGAACGATTTCTTAAAGCGGGAATTATGGAAGGTCATTTATTCAAGCGTACTGAATTGGGAACTCCCCAGGGCGCAATTTGTTCGCCAATTTTGGCAAACATCTACCTACACCAGCTAGACCTCTACTGGTGGAATAAATATGGCAATCTACACCGCAAAGAGAAAGAACGTCGTCGAACAAACCACATGGGAAACTGTGCGTTGATTCGTTATGCCGATGATTGGCTGCTACTTACCAATGGTGGTAAAGCAGAAGCCATCAGGCTAAAAGAAGAGTTTCAGACTTTCCTAGCAGAAGAACTAAAACTCGAACTTTCTCCCGAAAAAACTCACATTACTCATGTAAATCAAGGCTTTGACTTTTTAGGTTTTCACGTTCAAAGATACGTAAAATCTAATGACCGACCAAAAATGTTGGTTACACCAGCACAGGAAAACATCAAAAAGTTAAAGCTCAAGGTCAAGGAAATGACCAGACGAAAGTGGTTTCAAGATTCACCATTGCTCAAAATCTCAGCCTTAAATGCAGTGCTTAGAGGATGGATTAACTATTATTGCCATACCAACACCAAGAAGATAGCTAAAGACCTGGATTTCTGGGTCAACGAAAGGTTGTTTCTTTGGTTAAGTAAACGGCATAAAGTATCCAAACGAAAAGTACTTGACAGGTTTAAGCTCCGTGAAAACGGCAAGAGATGGAACTTTGGTGTAGTTAACGGAGACAATTACCTCTTCCTTTATCGGATGAGCGATTTACCCTTGAAGAAATACCGTTCTCGTTCGCCAGATAATCCTTATCTTGAAGGATTTGGAACAACGACAGCTAGTCCGCCAGAAAAAGCCTTATCTAACCAAATCTGGATGGGTAATGCTGAGAATGTCACATGGCGCGAACTCAAAGAGAAGATTAAAGCTATAAGGGGTGCAAAATGCGAATGTTGTGGCGCACTAGGTAAACTAGACTTACATCACATCATACCGCGCAAAAACAAGGGCAAAGATACTGAAGACAACCTTCAGCTATTATGTCGCCTCTGTCATGCACAAACCCCTTCTTTTGGTCGGAGGTAACAATGATGGAAAGCCCAATGACGAGAAATTGTCACGTTGGGTTTGGGGAGAGGTATGAAGAAACACATCAATCGCAAGATTGGGAGGTGCGCTTTGTGCCTACTCCATTAAGCCCACTACTTGCGAATGTCGCCCTACACGGAATGGAAATGATGTTAATGGAGTTCGCCAAGACTCTTGATATTAGAAGGAAAAATAAACCTAAGGCATCGCGCAAAAATAACTTACTCTTTAAGAACAAGAAATGAGAAAATAAAATTAGAGTTAGTCAAGTAGTTGAAATGTCAATTATCGAGTCGCTGAGAACGAAGTTTGAAGCTCTAATGCCTTACATGGATGAAAAGCTAAGACGATTATGGGCAGCGTCCGAAGCAGGAACTCTAGGAAAAGGAGGAGTCAGAACAGTTTCTTTCGCTACAGGGTTATCACCAAAAACCATTAGAAATGGAATAAAAGAACTACAAACACCTTTGCCCAACTTGACTCAAATCCCCCAAAACTCAGATAGTCCAACAAGAATTAGAAAAACTGGGGGAGGCAGAAAGAAGCTCTGCCAAACTGACTCGACATTAATTCGAGATTTGGAAAAATTAATTGACCCAGCAACTCGTGGAGACCCACAATCTCCCCTTCGTTGGACATCGAAAAGTACCTCAAAATTAGCAGATGCTTTAACCAAGGGCGGGCATAAAATTAGTCCTCGAACAGTAGCCAAGCTATTGACTGAATTAGGATATAGTCTACAAAGTAACCGCAAAAGCCTTAAAGAGACAACACATCCAGATAGAGATGCTCAATTTCAATATATCAATCAGCAAGTCAATGATTTCAGCTCGCGAAGACAACCAGTAATTTCAGTAGATACCAAGAAAAAAGAATTGATAGGAGAATATTATAATCAAGGGCAAGAATGGCAACGAACCAAAGAGCCAATCCCTGTTAAAATGCACGATTTTCCTGATAAACAGCTGGGAAAAGTTATCCCCTATGGGATTTATGATATTGGCTCAAACAAAGGATGGGTTAATGTTGGCATCGATCATGACACAGCAGCTTTTGCTGTGGCTTCTATCAAGCAATGGTGGCAGGAGATGGGAAGCTTGATGTATGGCGAAGCGAGTGAGCTTTTGATTACAGCCGACTGTGGTGGCAGTAATGGCTATCGAGTTAGATTGTGGAAAACTGAACTGCAAAAATTAGCAACGGAAACTGGACTGAAGATTAAAGTCTGTCATTTCCCTCCAGGCACAAGTAAATGGAATAAAATTGAACATCGAATGTTCTGTCATATTACAGAAAACTGGAGAGGAAGACCCTTAGTTAGTCGAGAGGTCGTGGTGAATTTAATTGCTAACACAACCACCAAAACAGGGCTAAACATTCAAGCCAAGCTAGATCAAAACTCCTATCCGATTGGACAAAAAATCAGTGATGACGAGCTATCGTGCGTGAATCTTCGACGCGATCGCTTTCAAGGAAATTGGAATTATTCAATTCTGCCTAATTTAAACTTAGAAGGGTAATTTATTTCTGCGCAATGCCTAACAGTCAGATTAGCTGGCAACAAAAGGTTAAAGTTCTAACTTTTATCAGGTACGCGGATGACTTTGTTTTAATACATCATGACCTGAAAGTAGTCCAAAGATGCAGAGAATTAATCTCTGAGTGGTTAATAGACATGGGACTGGAACTAAAACAATCTAAAACCAGAATCGCTCACACTCTAATTCCAGAGGAAAGCGAGGATGGAAAAGCTGGATTTGATTTCCTTGGATATCATATCCGACAGTTTCGGACAGGTAAACATAGAAGTCCAATACATCCCAGCAATAAAGAAAAACTTGGTTTTAGAACACTTATTATTCCTTCCAAAGATGCTTTAAAGAAACATCAACAAAAAATTAAAGATGTTGTCATAAAGCATAAATACTCCCACCAAGCAAAACTTATAGTAGAGCTTAACCCGATTATTAGAGGATGGACAAATTATTATTCATTCTCCAATGCTCAAACAATGGGGGTACTTACAGGACAAGACCGATTGGTTTTCCAAAAACTTAGAGCCTGGAGTCGTCATCGTACAGGTGACTGGCACAAAGCTCGAAAGAAATACTGGACAACGATTGGTAAAAACAATTGGGTATTCGCAACCAGGAAAGGAGATGAAATTCCTTTGCGGTTACTAACACACACGCAGTTCGGGAGCAGTGGTTCTGAGTATGTGAAGGTTAAAGGCGATGCCAGTCCCTACGATGGAAGGTTAATTTATTGGAGTATCAGGATGGGGCGTAGCCCAGACATGCCATCTCGAAAAGCATCATTGCTTAAGAGACAAAAAGGCGTATGTTCCTGGTGCTGTTTACACTTCCGTGAAAGAGACTTGTTAGAAACTGACCATATTATTCCTCGCGCCCTTGGTGGCAAAGACGAATATAAGAATTTACAACTCCTACACGGTCACTGCCACGACGATAAAACTGCTCTTGACTTAGAATTCATTAGGAATCAAAGATTCATGAAATATCTGGATTACATTAACCAAACATTAGATAAATCTAACTGGTTTTGGAATGAAAATGATATCTTAATTGTCTCATAAGAAAAGACCAGGATGTCCTACTGACAATAGGATATATGTTGAGTAGCCCGATGAAGCGAAAGTTTCACGTCGGGTTTCGGACGGGAGGGGTGCAGTGGTAACACTCACCTCGACCCTTCTAGGATGTCAAATCTTTTAATCCATTTACATAATCAATTTGCGATTTGGACTACTTTCGAGTTTTATTGCGCCAAAATTTGAAGTTTTCAATCACAGATTTTCCTTTTTCAATAGCAGCCTGGGGACTGGAATAAATTCCTTCAAAGTGATGAACTTTGTCATTGGAATCTACAATATTCAAGTGATAGAAATTGTCGGCGTAATTCTGAATAAACAGGTTGTAACCGTCGATATTTAGTATAGGCTGAATTTTCATCGATCATAAGAGGTGTGTGGGTTCACCATTATAGTTCCCAATTAATTATTTAACCTAACTGAGTACTAATTACCAATTACTAATTACTACCCTAACTGTTTATTCAAATATCTAATTTCAACTGCAAAAAATCTTTGCTTTGAGCTTCACTAGCCGAGGCTGAAGCCGAGTGAATCTGGTCATCTCCCGACCAAAAGAGTGAATTTCCAGGGCGTTGGCGGTCAGTATTTAGCCAATAGTTAAACACCTGTTCTCTGGCATCTTCTGGCGCGAGAATTTGATATACTCTAACCCTTTTCCTGTTGTGGGTTTCATATCGGAAGCAGTTTATTTTGCAGCCAATTTTACTCAATAGACGACTGACAATAGTTACAGGACTATGATTTTTGGCAATACCAAGATTGAGAATTGTTTTAATCTCCTGACGATTTCCATGGGCGATCGCAGCTAGTGACTGAAGATCTCGATCTGTATTGCGCAATTCGCGAATTCGATCCTGTAGCAGCACAGGAATACCCAAGATTTCTAATGTCCCGACAATTGCACCTAACTGAGAACTATTAAAGTCGGGCAAGAATAAGCTACCATTCCCCTGTTTAATTAGTTTACGAGCTACCTGAGTATCTCGATCTGCCAGATAGGAGCGACCGACGGTGAGGAAATAATGCAGTCTGATTTTTTGATACCAGCCTTCGTCATCTAGAGATACTAATTCAGGGGTGATCGGCAGATGATAACGCTGTTGAAGTTCATATTTACGCAGTTGACGGCGATCGCAAGGAGATTTGATTAGCCGCTTTTTTAAGTCTCGATACTGCTGTTCGTCCAAATTTGGCGCACAGGCAATTTCACTACATTCTGCTAGGTAATTCTGGGTACTAATTTCGGTAATGGCAGCAACTAAGCAGTTATCTGTACAATGATCGGGATTCGATTCAGGTTTGATTTTAGACTGTTTATATTTAGTCGCATCAATGATTTCATCCCCTTCGGCTCTTAATCCAGCTAAAATAGACTCTCGATAGTTAATTGCCCCTGCATTAAACCTGACTGCCATCTTTGCCCAACACAACAGCGACTCAGCCTGGAAACCCGTATCCAAGTCATCGAGATAGGTAAAGTCTGACTGCTGTAGTAAACGGATGTTTAGCTGAGTAAATCGCTGACTAGAACTTAGGAGTGCTGGAATCGAAGTTGAACCATTGCCGATCCGATTAAAGCTGTATTTGGCGCACCACAAATGCCGAGGAACATTGTGACGCAAACGGGATAGAGTCTGACGGACGGCGTTTTCTGCCTGAATGCCCTGAGCGATCGCCCAAACCGAAGTGAAGTGATCTTTTAACTCAATGGAAATCCCCGTTTCAATGGAGGGACTGGCCAAAACTACATCGTATTGACTCAACACCTGCTCTAGCTTAGAAATACAGCCATAGGCTGGATGTTGATGATCGTTTAGGGATTCAGAATCAATCCTGAGAATTTTATGCTGGGGAAACTTCTGCTGGAGATATGCTTCTAAAGTTTGGGTACTCCATTTACTAGTTAGCTTTTGCGCCGAGAGACAGACGAAGGGTTTTCCCCCTTGCCGAATATGAGCCTCTAAATTCTTGACTAGTTTTTGGGGATTCTTGCCCTCATAATTGTAGACCTGACGACAGCGATCGCTCTGCCAAGTATTCTGCACAA
Organism: uncultured cyanobacterium; assembly: GCA_963724445.1. GTDB lineage: Bacteria > Cyanobacteriota > Cyanobacteriia > Cyanobacteriales > Xenococcaceae > Waterburya. Next base: position 10,385 of record CAVRWR010000221.1, read on the forward strand.
TACAGGGTTTAATCTCTAATCCAGAAAGAGAAATTAGATAATCTAGGGCAATATCGCTGAGATCCGCATCGGCTATATATAGTTGCCCTTGATTGGCTAAAACATTCTGGATTAATGTCTTGAGGGACTTGAGAATTTCGACCCGACGATCTTTACAGGTAACAGAATTTAGCGCATGCCACAGTACCTGTTCCACCTCGTCAATAATAACTAGACTGTTATTCCAGTCATGGGGCTCAAATTTTGCCTGAGAACTACGATGCAGAGAATCAATGCAAAGACCATAACCTAAAGCTGCTTGTTCAGAGTCTGCTACTTCCGTGACATAATCTAAGCCAAACCGCTGACACAGCTCTTTGACTAACTGGATGCGATGTCCAATAACCAGAATTTTTTGTTGACGAGCGATCGCCTGTAGCCACAACTTTGCACAAGGACTCAGTTTTTCCCGTACCCTTGGCAGATTTGATCCCGATCAGTTTGGTTTCAACAGGAAGATTTAATTCAGGAAGATAGGGAGAGTTGAGCTGAATATCCGTCGGGTAAGTCAATTTTGTCCAAGACTTTGCCTTCCAGGTTTCTAAATCTAAGGCTTCATTGTAAGCTTGAGCGAAAGATTCATGACCATGATTAGCAATCAGATCGTCAACTCCTTTCCCCTGGGAGGCTTTCCAAGTAACCACCTTTACCTGACAACCAGCCTTCTGTAGTAAATAGCCTGTTTGCTTGAGGGCTGCGTTTACCGCTTTTACCGTCTTGGGTTTTTCATCTTGGTCAAAAACCAAGTATATTTCTCGTCCTGGAGTGGCTAATTTGCCTAGCTGGGGGATTAAGTGAGACTTGCCAACTCTCTTACCCTGTTCGTCTTTGGGAGTACGATAACCACTGTTGATACCTGGAATTGCGATGGTTCCATAACCAGCAGAGAGTAAAGCCCCTGCTTTTTTTGCTCCTTCTGTCAGGCAAAGGGGAACTTCAGGATGAGCGATTAGCCATTGCCAAAAGCCAAAGTCCGCACTTTGATGGTCAATTGCCTGGGGGGTTACTTCAACTCCCACGCGATCGGCAATTTTGTGCCACAGATTTAAAGGTACTTTAAGGGCAAATACTCCCGTTGCCGCCTTGGGAGGATGTTCATATTTAATCGTTTTGTCGGCTACGTTCCTGGGACGATCTGGTTTAAAACAACCCCAAATATCTTCGTCCCCACTTAAAATATCTATGCCCGAACACCACCAACCTCCTGCATCGGTGTGAGCATAACGCTGAAGAAATCCTTCGCTGACTCTGCCGTCATTTCTTCTAGGTATAGAATTGGCATAAAGTAAATATTCTGTAGGGGAAGCGCCATCAAGAGAAACTACGTTCAAATCTGTGAGTTCTTCATCCACGCCACTCGCCTTCCATTCCCCTCGATAGTTCATTTCTTCTAATTACTTTCTCTTTGAGAATCAGTATCATATCACCATATGTAGCGTAGAAAAAATAAAAAATTAAGCAGAAACGCTATATGTGCAATTTACGTTTTAATTTAAGTAAAACAATTAAGACTTAGGGGTAGCCGATTCAGCTAAATGTGGGTAAAAATCTGGATGATAACCTGAAATTTTCGCTGTATTTAAAAGATTTTATATTAGGCTTAAAGCTTGTGAAACCCTATCATCAGATTTCGATCCAAGACTGTGGCGAAAGGTTGATTCAGATTCCTTTAGACAGTTTTTCCTTAGAGTTGCCCCATCCTTATGTCAAATTGGGGGCAGAATATGGCAACAAATCGCCCTACTGTTTAAGGCAAGGAGTTGTCCAGGCTTTGTTGGAGGCACAATTTTTGCTTGAGAAGCGTTATTCTGGCTGGAAAATTCGAATATATGATGCTTACCGCCCTGTTAGCGTACAGCAGTTTATGGTGAACTATACCTTTAATTCTTTAGTCAAAGAGCTGAAAATTCAGGAAGAACAGCTTTCGGCGCACCAACGCCAAGATTTATGGAATAAGGTTTACCGACTTTGGGCTGCACCGAGTCTCAATCGTAAAACTCCTCCTCCTCATAGTACAGGAGCGGCGGTTGATGTGACTATTGTTAATGACCTGGGAGAGACAATAGATATGGGAGGAAAAATTGATGAGCTGTCAGAGCGATCGCGTCCCGACTTTTATTTGGACAACCAAGATGATAATCATCAGCAGTATCACTTCAATCGCCAACTACTAAATAAAACGATGAGCAATGCAGGGTTTACACAGCATCCTGATGAATGGTGGCATTTTTCCTTGGGGGATCAAATGTGGGCATGGCTGCGCAACCAAAATAGCCCAACAGAGCAGGCGATCGCTCGTTATGGCAGAATCTAGTCCGTAGGCTATCTTTAAAAATTGCTTTTTCCTTGGCGATCGCGCCTTAGGTAAGTTGGAAAATAAAGGTGACCAGATCTCCTTTTCCCAGAGCAATGCGATCGCCTGGTCGCAATCGATGACGATTACCCTTGAGTAAAGGAGCATGATTTACATAAGTACCGTTAGAACTCCCTACATCCTCAAGATAAAAAGTATCCCCTTCAATTCTGATGTCAGCATGAACTCTTGATACTACTTCAGAATCAGGAAAACCAGCAACGTCGATATCTGGAGGAATTTGACCGTTGGGTTTGCCAAGATGAACTATATCTAAATTTGCGGGAATTTCGATGGTAGTGTTGCTTTGCAAATGAAGTAAGCTTGCTGTCTGAATCTGTAACTGCGTTGCTCCCGCCATGGAACCGATTGCTGCTATATTAGCTTCGCTCGCGAGAGTTTGTAAAGCTTTATTCTCTTCGAGCTGAGGTTCTTGTGCCTCAGACTGGCTGGGTTCTGAAGGGAAATCCACATCATCGGTCGCGCCTGCTGACCAAGGCATTCCCGCATCATTATTTAAGCTTGGCTCAAATCCAGCAAATTCCGTCTCAGGGGTATCAAATGCCAAACTCGCCGTTTCCGTAGAATCGAACTCTGGGAAGCCTGTGGGTAATTCAGAAGTTTGAGCGATAGTGAAATCTTCTTCATCTTCTTCGTTGCTATGTTCCAAATCATCCCAGGGACTTTGAATGGGAGATGGCATTGCTGTTTCAGGCGTATAATTAATATTGTCTTCAGGTACGGGTATTTCATCAGACAAAGATACTTCCTCCAAGGATATATCAGGTAAACCGCCAATGGCAGTCTCTTCTAGTGGTATCAAGGCGGGAGATTCTGCTTGCAGGTTGAAGCCACATTGACCACAAAAAGTAGCGTCTGTTTGCACTGATGCTCCACAGTTGGGGCAGCTAATTGTAGCTGGTAGGGGAGTATAACAATTTTCGCATTGTAGAGAACCTTCAGGGTTTTGATGGTTACAACTAGGGCAAGTAATCATAGGACGTGTTTAAAAGTAACTATTTATTACACTGCTACCAACATTAGGTATTTTTCACCTCACTATACTACTGTTAGGGTTTAGATTTTGACAGTTGCCATGAGATAAAGTGTATCTATATTAGATTACCAGAGCTTATCCCAGAGCCGATCTTTAAAATGATTACTAATTAGCTAAAGATCTCCTCCTGCGGCGTAGTCTAGCAGCCAAAGCAATTCTCCTTGAGGTTGAATTAAGCGAGCAGGATATTGGGTACTGTCTCCTTGGGGCGCAAAAATCTCTTTTAACGCTGGACGTTTGTTTTCCCCAGCTACCATAAACACAACGCAGTCGGCATGATTAATCAAAGGCACGGTAAAAGTAAGGCGGGGTTGACCATCTTTATTACCTATGGCGATTAGACGATCGCTTACCTTTAGAGCTTCTGTATGGGGAAACAAAGAAGCCGTATGACCGTCATCTCCCATGCCCAAAAGAATTAAATCGAAAGTCGGAAATTCTGCCTCAGTCGAGAAAACATTTCTTAATTCTGCTTCGTACTTCTCGGCATCTTGCTGCGGATCTCCTGCGCTGGTATTCATTGGGTGGATGTTACTATCGGGGATCTCAATTTTGTCTAGCCAAGCCTGACGCGCCATCAATTGATTGCTATCTTGATGAGTCGCGGGGACGTACCGTTCATCACCCCAAAAAACATGAATTTTAGACCAAGGCAATGATTCATTTGATAAGGCTTCATAAAGAGGTTTAGGAGTACTGCCGCCAGATAAGGCGATTGTGAATCGATCTTTGTCCTTGATCGCTTTCTGGATGTGGGAGATGATTATCTCTTGAGATCGCTTAACTAAAGCCGATTTGTCAGCTAAAATTTCTACGTTTTTTTCTACATTCTGATTCAAAGTTGCCATCTCAATTTATTCTCCTAAATATTCCTAATATATTCAAAAATCCAAATTTAACGCAATTTTTGCCAAATCTGACTTTGACACTAGTCGATCTTAGAACCATCAATTAGAGCCTCAACTAAAACTTAAACTATGTTTAAAATGTGCTGGTCACTTTGAGTTAGGTATTGATTTCAACACTTGCAACAATTCTTCATAAGCTTTAAAACTTATTATATAGAGTGCAATAATACAAACTTAGTTGTAAGGAGAGTAATTACTCTGTGCTACAACGCTTAAAGCAAGATTTAAAAAGCGATTTGATTGCAGGATTGCTGGTAGTAATTCCTTTAGCCACTACGATTTGGCTATCTGTTTCTACGGCAAAATGGGCGATCAATCTATTCAGCCGCATCCCCAAGCAGATCAATCCCTTTGATGGATTAGATCCAACCTTAACCAATATTCTTAATTTCTTAGTTGGGTTAGCCGTACCGCTGCTGAGTATCTTAGTTATCGGCTTAATGGCGCGAAATATTGTTGGTCGCTGGTTACTAGACTTTGGCGAGCAGTTTCTTCAAGCGATTCCCCTGGCGGGATCGGTTTATAAAACCCTAAAGCAGATTTTAGAAACGTTATTAGGTGATTCTAAAACTAAATTTAGAAGAGTGGTGATGGTTGAATATCCCCGCAAAGGAGTCTGGACAATTGGGTTTGTTACGGGAAAGGTTAGTCCCCAACTGCAAACTCATCTAACCCAAGAGATGATTAGTGTCTTTATCCCCACCACCCCCAACCCTACTTCGGGATGGTATGCCATAGTTCCCCAAGAGGAAGCGATCGATATTGATATTTCAATTGAAGATGCTTTTAAGGTTTTAATCTCAGGAGGTATTGTGAGTCCCGAAAATCCCGTTGCCAAAGCTAGTCCTCAAAATCCTCAGCCAAAAAAACAAGTTGCAATTAAAAATACTTTTGCTACGGAACAACCACTGATTTCTCTCGAAGAAGAAAGTTAATCGAAACTAGACTGTATAATGATTGAGCTTGATTTAATCATTGAGTAACCACCATTGATTCACCGTTCTTAGAACATGGCTCTGCGTAAACAACCCCGAAGTATTGCTCGCGAATTAGCGCTGCTAAGTATTAGTCAGCTCAAAACCAAACAGGACGATTTAAGCCAAGAGGATTTAGACAGTTTAGTTTTAGCGGCTATTCGTACCTTAATTATTGAAGTGCAGGATAACCTTGAAGTTGCTTCAGCAGAAATCAAGCGCGGAGAAGATCGCCTACTAAATAGCGAGACTCGCGCTAGCGATTTAGACAGTGCCAAGGTAATGATTCATGAAGCCCTGTCGGTATCTCAGGCGGCAATTAATCGAGTGGGAATGGCGATCGAGTTTCCTGAATTTTTGCAGCTTACCAATCGCCAACAGGTAAGAGATTATGCCATAGAATTGATTGTTACGGTTAACACTTACCGTCAGGAAATTGAACAAGAACTTGGCAATGTTTTAGTCGGCTGGCAGCTTAGTCGTATACCGAGAGTTGACCGAGACATCTTGCGAATTTCGGTTGCCGAGATTCTTTATTTGGGAGTTCCTGAAAAGGTAGCAATCAACGAGTCGGTAGAGCTTGCGAAACGTTATTCTGATGAAGATGGTTTCCGCTTTATTAATGGCGTACTCCGTCGCTTGAGCGATCGCCTCAAAGGGATAGAATCAGCAGAGATCTTGCCATCGCCTGAACGGGAAGAGCCAAAAGCTTCCTCTGAGGAAGAAAAAAATATTCAGGTAGTAGAATCAGACACACCTAGCGAAGTCCCAGAAATAGCAGAAAGTAATCAAGCCAAAGTCATTGTCAGCTTTAAGCAAACTCCGATTAATCAAGAATAATCGAGTAATTTTAATTGTCTGATTAGCTTATAGCTGGGGCTTCGCCTCTTTATTAGCATCGACTTCTAGTCTAACCATAGAAACATGAGTTAATCCCTGTGAATCGAGAGGATTATTAGCTACGTACAATTTAACAGTCGGCAAAATAGGGTTTCCAGGTATTCGTCGCAGTCAATTCGGCAAAAGTGGCTAAAACCTCTGCTGCATTTCCTTTTCCACCACAGGAAATAATCAACCTGCCGTTATCATTCAAAGCTTGCTTGGCACCTTCTAGAAACCCTTGATGATTGTCTACCCAGTGAAGAGTGGCATTAGAAAACAACAAGTCAAACTCTGAGGTAAATTCGAGCGATCGCGCATCCACGCAGTTAAAGGTAAGATTGAGATATTGGCTTGCAGGATATTTTTTACGGGCATAGGCAATCATTTCAGCAGAAGCATCTACTCCGACTATTTTACTCTTCGGTAGGCTATGGGCAAAGTCGGCGGTAATTTTACCATCACCACAGCCGACATCAAGAATAGACTGATATTCTTTCAAGTTTAGATTTGCGGTGAGCGATCGCGCCCACTTTAATTGAGCATCAGAATTCTGAGCGTAATCTTCAGGATTCCACATAGTTTTAATTACTGTTGATTACCCCAGTTTTTACGACACAACCCATATCTCTCATCAACTCATCCTTCCTTCCAAAAAGCACGCCAGATAATAATAAGGTTAAGTCTGACCTAGGCGATCGTTCAGCTCAGATTTATAGATTGATGAAATCTTGACCGTAACCTTTATTAAAGATGTAGACATCATCATTGAATTATAAATAAATTTAGCAACCCAAATAATTGGGAAAATTTATCGATCTTGATTGCTTGCTATATTTAGTTCTCCTTTAGTAAGGTTTGCCGATCTTCAATTACTGGTTGCTATGCCTAAATTTACTAAACAAATATTCTAAAGCTTACAAATAGTTAATGCTTTACTGTTTCTGAGTAATCAGAAAAGCAAAATGTCTATAATAAAAATATCGTAGATATTATTGACCCAATTTATAAAATGAAGCAGCATAAGCAAGAGGTAGATCCTGGAGTAGCATATATACTCTGGGCATTCGGGCTAATGGGATTTTGTGGTATCCATCGCTTTTATTCTGGCAAGATAACCAGTGGGTTGCTTTACTTTTTTACCCTTGGCTTTTTTGGTTTTGGTCAGTTTATTGATTTATTTCTCATTCCTGGCATGACCAGAGAGAAAAATATGCGTCTGTTATATGAAGCAACCGTCGAGGCGCGCAATAACAGTCCTCATGTTACTTTGGTTCAGGAAGAAGCTTCACCCAGACATATCGATCCAATGTTGATTCTGCTAAAAGCTGCTGCCCTGCATAATAACGTTTTATCCGTTGGTCAAGCAATGCTAGCGACTGAATTGCCCCTAGAACAGGTGGAAGGTTTATTAAAAAAAGCTCTCAAGCAAGGACTGGCTCACATCGACAATGATGAGCAGACTGGAGCTATCAGATACTATTTTGATGTTTAGTTTGATAGCTTTCAACAAGAGCAAAACTATTTACCGATAGTAAGTTATGCCTCGATACTTGAGTTTAATCGGGGTTCGTACCGTAAACTTTTGTTCTAGCTCTACGATTACTGTTGTCCGCCAACAATGATTTAAATTTTCGATCACGTCTATTTGCCAGCAAGTTTCTAGACAATCTCGCTGATGCTGATGCCAAAACTTGGTAAGGGAATAAACTTTTGGCGTTTGTTTCCTGAAAAATTGTTGACAATATTTAGCTAAGGGAAATTTATCAGTTGATGCTTGGCTCGTTTTTTTTCGCCAAGTTAATAATAGTTTCTGATGCTGATTAAAGTCATGAAACTTTGATTTGTCACTTTGATATTTGATGCCTCGATAAATTAGCTCCATTTTCTTCCACCTCGGATTTTTAGTTGAGGTGCGTTCCTTCAGGCATAATAGTTCCCCTACTTCCGTCTCTCGTCAATCAAGAGATGAACGATGTGTACTTATAAAACAATCATAAATAATTTTTGACTTTATTTGATGATATCTAAAAGAAACTTATCTCGCATTTTTCAGCAAAATATTTAACTCAATGGTTTAGCTTTACCCCTGTCCTTAACCTGGAATTTGGTACTCATCGAACTCACGTCAAATTAAGGCTATAGTCTTTCTTGGTTTTAGTTAAATTGGGACTATAGCAAGGATCATTTTGGCTGATTTCATGCCATTTATCAATCATGTACCGTATTTCCTGGGAAAAGCGGGCTTGTTTCTCTGGATTGTCCTCATATCCTCTACTTTTAGACTCGTAATGATACAAAACAACGTGGGGCAGATAAATATTACGATAGCCAGCAGTAATTAGCTTCAGACAGAAATCGACATCATTAAAAGCGATCGCCAGATCGGTTTCAAAACCTGCAACTCGATCGAATACCTCTCGGCGACACATGAGACAGGCGGCAGTTACAGCAGAATAATTATTGATCGAGGCAATCTGGGAACTATATCCAGGTTCGGTTGCCGAGAAATTTTTATGGCTATGTCCTGCCACCCCATCAATACCCAAAACAACTCCTGCATGCTGAATCGTATCGTCAGGATATAGTAGCAAAGCCCCCACTGCGCCGATAGAAGGTCTTTGTGCCTGTTCTACCATGGCAGTAACCCAGTTGGCACTAATGACTTCGGTGTCATTGTTTAAAAACAGCAGATAGTCTCCCTTTGCCTGAGTAACAGCATAGTTATTGATCTGAGAATAGTTAAACGGTACGTCGTAGCGATAAGATTTAAATTCTGGCTGTTGTTGTTGCCAATGTGCCAAGCACTCAGCAGTTTTACTCTCCTTGCTGCCGTTATCAATTACAATCACTTCGTAGTTGGGATAGGTGGTATTGGCAAAAATTGAGCTGAGACATACATCTAGGGTATCGGCTAAATCTTTGGTCGGAATGATGATACTGACTAACTTAGGTTCTTTTATTTCATAGCGCACGGTATAGATACCCTGAAAGCGGGGATGCATCAAAACCTCTCCTGGTTCTCCTCGACGAGCGATCGCCTCAGTAAGGGCTTTTTGTCCCGCAATAAATGCATAGGGTTTGGCTTCAGAATATGCCGCAGTAGATTGAAAATGAATCCGCCAGTGATAGAGGACTTGGGGTATATGAAAAATGTTCTCGGTTTTTTCCGTAACTCGCAGTACTAAATCATAATCTTGGCTACCCTCAAAACCTGCTCTAAAGCCTTTAATCTCTTCAATTATGCTGCGTCGATAAACTCCCAAATGACAGGTATACATCCGTGACAAAAATGAGTCGGGACACCAGTCTGGTTTGAAGTAGGGATCTCGGTGAATATTGCCTTCATCCACCTTGTCTTCGTCGGAGTAAATAAAGTCGGCTTCGGGATGTTGATTGAGTAGTTTGACCACCTCAGCTAAGGCGTGGGGTGCCAGCAAATCATCATGATCCAACAGAGCAATATATTCTCCCGTAGCAATTTCTAAAGCTGAATTTGAAGCACGGCTGATATGTCCATTTTCCTGGCGATAGATAACTTTGATCCGACTATCCTGTTGAGCATATTCTTCTAATACTTCTTTGACGTGAGTCTTGCTCGAAAGATCGTCAGCCAAACATAGCTCCCAGTTAGGATAAGCTTGAGCAATTACGGAGGCGATCGCCTGACGCAGAAAATTTTCATCAGGGTTGTATACGGGGACAATTACGCTAATTAGCGGCTGGTAAGCCAAATCTTTCACTTCGGAGCTGATACGCTCGATTTCTTCTGGATAGGGATAGTTGCGATCGAGCCATTGCTGATACTGAGGATCTTTACTACAGGCTGGATCGGTAATCTCGACCGACCAAGAAGTTCCTAGTTTAGCTCTGGTTGCCCAGGCGACTTTTTTGAGTGCCGCTTTTTGCGGGAAATTTTGCTTGAGCCACTGGAAATAACTACTTTTTTCTTGAGGAAGAGTTTCCACCGAATAATTATCAACTCCTACCCCAGTTAATTCCCTTGAACTTAAACGCAGATGATCTTGATACATTTCATCTGAATTAGCAATATTTAACTTTTGTTTGAAAGTAAACCAACTTTGTCTTAACTGCCAAAACTTGCTGCTTTCCATTGCTCTAATCAGGTTACTGAGTCTTTCAGTTTTTTTCTGCGCGATCTGAAGTTGCTGCTGATTTTTTTGGCGAGCTGTCTGGAGCTGTTGCTGATATTTTTCCTCAGCTTCTTGCAGAGCTACTTGGAGCTGTTGCTGATATTTTTCCTCAGCTTCTTGCAGAGCTACTTTAAGCTGTTGTTGATGTTGTTGAGCATCTATTTCACGCTGTTGCTCTGATTGGTCAAGTGCCTTTTGTGACTGGTTGAGCGCCTTTTCTAGCTTAGGTTTGGCGATCGCTGCTTGCCAATCTTGCAGAATTTTGGCTCCATAGTCCGAACTTACTTGCGGCTCATTAAAAGATAAACTACTTCTGTCTGCCAACTGCTGAAGTTGAAGGTATAAATCTAAAGCCTCGGGCATGAATTTAGACACCAGAATTTGGCGATAATAATCGCGATCCTTGGTAAAAAGAGCTTCTTCATACAAAGCTTCGGGCGATCGCAAGGCTAAATCGAACTTCTGATTAACTAGCTCGATAATCTGGTTCGGGTTTTGAATTACCTGACTAACTTCAAGCAATAAACACTGCTCAGGGTGACTCTGATAAAAATCGATCGTCGCCTGATTATAGTTGCACCACTGGGGGATAACTAAATCAGGATCTCCCTGAAAGATAACGTCTCCACGACGAAATAAAGAATCCACTACCTCCCAGGGGGAACGATAAACGAAAATGTATTTAGCCTGGGGAATTAACTCTGACCAAAAATCTAAAAATAGAGTGGTGCGGGGATCTTTCCAACCCCATACAGGTTTGTCTTGGCGCGCAGCAATTAAATCTTGAGCCTCAGACCAAAACTCCTGTGGTACCTGAAGTTTATTGGATTCAGTCCAACCCGCATCCGTCTCGTTTTGCGATCGCAGCACCTGAATATGAAACTCAACAAAATCTAGATCTTCAAAATGCCCCTTGGGATTCCCGTCATCACTTCCTAAAAGGCGATCGCCAAAATTTATTCCCGCACTTTCCAATAAAGATGCGGTCAAGGAAGTACCCGAACGGTGCATTCCAGTCATAACGATCGCAGACTGATCTAAGGACGAATTTGTCATTACTTTGGATTTTGAATTATGGGAAACAACCTGAGTAAAAAGGATTTTAACAAAGCGAAGAACTAACCGCTTCGCGTTTCAATCTGAGATAGCACCATCTAAATATCGATCTACTAAGTCATTTGTTTCTCCGATCATTTTAATTTTGCCCTGTTCGAGCCAAATCGTTTTATGACAGTTTTTACGAATCATTTGCATTGAATGAGAAACCAGCAGTATTGTAACGTGATCCTGCCAGAAGTCTTCCATCCTTTTACTACACTTGTTTTTGAAAGTAACATCGCCGACTGAAAGTACTTCATCCAAAATCAGGATATCGGGCTGAACGTCCGTGGCGATCGCAAATCCTAAGCGAGCAGTCATTCCTGAAGACAAACCCTTGACAGGAATCCAGGCATAACTCTCTAATTCAGCAAATTCAAGGATTAACTTGGCTCGCGACTTCATTTCTGCCTGAGAATAGCCCATCATCACGCCATAGAGAATAATGTTGTCCATTACCGCTAATTCTGGATCGAACCCTGCCCCCAACTCAATCAAGGGCGCAATTTTACCCCTTACCCGCACTGTCCCAGTCGTCGGCTGCAAAATTCCCGAAATTAGCTTGAGCATGGTGGATTTTCCCGAACCATTCTTGCCAATAATGCCAATTTTTTCCCCACGCTTGATGGTTAAGCTGATATCATCCAAAACAATTTTTTTAGCAGGATGACGATATTTACCTTCTAATATAGATAGTAAGGTTCTCTTAAGATCGTAGGAAAACTCTTCTTGAGTTCTGCGCCATAAAGATACCCCATCTAATCTAATCGAATCTTCCATTGTGTTAGTGATAGTTGCCTAATTATGGACGGTTGATATTTAATTCAAGTTGATTTGAGCCATAGTGCTTAGAGTAAATCCATAAATTGATTACGCCAAAGGTCAAACACTACAGCCCCAATAGCAAATACAATTAAACCACTTGCCAGACTATGAATTATTAAACTCAAATCAGGAGAATTCCCCGATAAGACAATTTGACGAATGCTTTCGACAATGGGCAAAAGAGGATTCACTACTAGAAACTTGCGTACTGTTTCGGGGACAATCTCAGGAGGATAGAAAATTGGCGAACCAATCCATAAGCCAAAAGTTACTAGCTCATAAAAATAAGGCAGATCGCGAAAAAACACAAAGAGTGCGCTCATCAATAAGCCCACCCCAGTGCAAACTAAAACTAAGGCTATGGTAGGGAAGAGTAAAGCGATCGCACTGAGTAAACTATGAGAAATAATCAGGGTGACGACGACTAAGAGGGGAAATGCTCCCATCAGAAACTGAAAGATACTGGCACCAATGGTAGCCAGGGGAAAGATAAACAGCGGCAAACGTATTTTATTGACCATGCCACCGTTTTCCACCACGCTCGTTAAAGCTGTGGCAGTGGAAGAAGAGAAAAAATTAAATACTGCCAAGCCAGTAAAGGCTGCCAAAATATAATTTAAACTGGAGTTGCCGTAGTATTGAGCAAAGGTTGCACCAAAGATCGCCGTATACAACCCCGTCATTGCCAAGGGATTGAACAACGACCAGTAGATGCCTAAAAAAGAACCACGATATCTTCTTTTAAGGTTACGTCGGATTAAAACAATAAACAATTCACGATACCAACGTAAATCGCTTTTTTTCTGTTTATTAAAGAAAGATGTAACCATTTATTGTCATTCTAATTATTAATAATTACTTAGGCAGCTCATACTGCTCGACAATCTTTTTAGCATATTCAGGGACGTGCTGCTCTAGTTTTTGCGGATAGTTGCGCTGAAGATGCAGATAGTTGCGGGTAAAGTGAGAATCGATGGAAAAGCGTGCATATTCTAGCCCTTTAGGACCGATGCGCTCAATGACTACTCCCATCATTTTCGCTGCCCACATCGGCAGGGTAACGCCCTTATCATAGGCAGGAATGCTTTGCTGTACAGCCTGATGGCGATCGCCTTTGGACATGACTGGTTGCGTATCCAATTGATCTTGCACTAAATCGAGCATTTCTTTACCAGTGTCGTTACGCACCACAATCCACTGCCAGCCAAAGGGCGCACCCATATAGCCCACAACTAAATCTGCGAGGGAGTTAACATAATCAAAGCAGCTCATACAAGAAGGGGCAAACACGTCCTTTAATTGATTTGTCTTCAAACCAAAGAACGGTACTTTCTCAATCGATCCATCCTCATGCTTAAAGTGGATCCGAAAGTCCTGCATAAACTCGTAATGCACTACCGTCTCAGGAGATCTGCTCGTGGTATCGAGAAACTTTTGTAATCCATCACGGCTGACATTATCAACGCAAGGAGTACCTAGAACATAAAGTTTTTCCAGCCCCAATTCTTGTTCTACCGCCCGCAATGCCTGAATTTGACAGCCGACACCAATCACCAATAGACGCTTCATGCCCGACTGTTCTATTTGTTCTAAGACGTTTAAATTTGGCGATAGAGTGGGCTTATTTACCTTGGCAGCCAAAACCTCTTGGGGGGTTTTGGCAATGACTGGCATTGGTTGAAAGCGGTCTTCGGCGGTATTTTGGACGCAGACAACTCCCTCCACCAAACCCTGTTCCAACATTTCACAGGCGATCGCACTGACAATTCCTGTCCACTGCGCCCCTTCAATTGGCTGTTTTTTGCGGGCTGCCATCATCTGTTGCCTCACTCCAAAGTACCAATCGTCTGACTGTTCCAAGTCGCGGCTACGTCCATGAGCAACTGTTTCAAGTTCAGCAATTTGCTGATTTAAAAAAGCACAGGCATCTTTTACATAGTGAATATAGTAGGTATCACAAAGTCCACATTCGCTACAAAGTTCTTTAGCTGGACGACGGCTGCCAAATTTTAATGCTTTAGCCTTTTTATGGGGAGAAACAGTCATATTAAGAATAATATTGATCGAGTATTAATCAGGTTAAGCTCAATAGCTACTTGGATTACCACTGCTGCAAAGTTTTGTAATGGAATTAGTGGGCGGAAATGCTGCTTGCGAAGCAGCATATTCCACGCCCAGTGCTTCACAACTGATAGGAAAGTCCTAAAGACACTACGGGTAAAACTTTAAGAAAGTCTAATTCATCTTCCAAGTCCTGCTCCTCCTGTTCCAATTCCTGATTAGCAGCAGCCTCAACCTCTCCTCTAATTTCGGCAGGAACAGCATCAGAAATACTACTATTGATTTCAACTTTAGGCGCGCCACTAAATACTACCCCTAAATTCCACCAAAATCCTAATCCTTTTCCTTCTCCTACAGCATTTCCCCCTCCGATACCTAGATAAGGCGCAACACTTTTACTCAGGTCAATATCATTGTCAAAGGTGATTAATCCATCCAGATTGAGATCTGCCGCATTGACGGTTTCGCCGTCTATTTCTACTTCTCCCAAATCTTCCGTCACCTGTTCGAGAGACATCTGCCGTTCCCTGAATATTGTTGTTATTAAACACTAGCCCGCCACTAATCCTAAAACCAGAGCCTTTTAATCGGATAAAGATCGATAATACTAGAGACGTTAAACAGATTTAAATCTCCTTCATAATCAAAATCTGTTTCATTAACATCTATGCCAAATTTAAAGGCATTAACCCCCACTCTAGCGTTAAAATTGGGAGATAGCTGTGTGACTACATGCCCTCCCAAACCAAGGGTACTAGCTTCAGGAACGATCGCCCAACCAGTTTTTTCTGTATTGGTATTCTTTGTCTGTGTCTCTGTTCCCGATCTCCATTTGGAGGTTCTGGAGGTGGGACAGGAACAGGAATTGGCGATCGCTCTAACGATCCTGGTTTACCAGAACAGCGAGAATTGTAAGGATAATCTTGGCAAAACTTCTCTAAATCTAACTTAACTAGCCGTTCTGAAGCAGGAAATAAGTCTTGAGCTTGTCTGGAAATAACCCTGGTTGAAGCAGGATAGTCACTGTTCGACGGCTCAACTGCGATTGGTTCTGCTACTGCTGGGGCTGTGGCAAGATTAAATATCCCCCATCCAAGTCCGAACAGTCTGGTGCCAAGCTTGACTTTCAGATTATTAATATTCAACTGTCTTCTCCCCAAATTGATTTGTTGTCATCAATTATTTTGCTGTAAAAGCAGAAAGTCTACCTGACTAATGGACATGGTAAGCATCGAAATCTTATTTCGCCATCTTATAGTTAAGCTAAATGCACCATAGACAGGTAGCAAATCGCCACACGATCGGTATTTTGCCCAACAAAATAGAAGAAGATGTAAAGATATATTAAAATAGTGATAGCTACGACAGAATTATCTTTGTAACTATAAAAATTCTAATTTACTTGTATTTAGGTTCTGTGTGATAGTATCTGGGTGATTCAGAGGCAATAAAACATTGGCTATACTGATTGACTTATTGGTGGAGGAGTTTGTTTAAATAGAGTGCATAATAATTTATTAGGGCAACTGTCCAATAGCAGCAAAAATCAACCGCTGCCGCTAAAAATGGGCGTGATCGGCGTGGGAAATATGGGGCAACACCACGCTCGTGTTTTGAGCCTACTCAAAGATATTGAACTAATTGGTGTATCAGATGCTAATTTGCCCAGAGGGATTAAAATTGCCAGTCAGTATCGAACTCATTTTTACGAAAATTATGAAGATATGCTGCCTAGAGTGGATGCAGTTTGTATTGCTGTCCCGACTAAGCTCCATCACGAAGTAGGAGTCCGTTGTCTTAAGGCAGGAGTTCACATTTTGATTGAGAAGCC
Organism: uncultured cyanobacterium; assembly: GCA_963724445.1. Classification (GTDB taxonomy): domain Bacteria; phylum Cyanobacteriota; class Cyanobacteriia; order Cyanobacteriales; family Xenococcaceae; genus Waterburya. The sequence continues at coordinate 26,564 of CAVRWR010000221.1, forward strand.
GATCGCTGCCTCGATCGCCGAAGCAGAGTCCCTGGTTAACCTGGCGGCGGAAACAGGCTGCATCCTCCAGGTAGGACATATTGAAAGATTTAACCCTGCTTTTACAGAATTGAGCAAAGTTATTCAAACTGAGAGAATTCTGGCGCTAGAAGCACGTCGTCTTAGTCCCTATTGCGATCGCGCCAATGACGTTTCGGTTGTTTTAGACCTGATGATTCATGATATCGATTTGCTGTTAGAACTATCGGCTTCACCCGTAGTTAAACTGACTGCTAGTGGCTGTACCTCGGCGGATACAGGTAATTTAGATTATGTGACAGCGCATCTCGGTTTTGCTAATGGTGTAGTGGCAACCCTCACCGCTTCTAAAGTAACCCATCGCAAAATTCGTTGTCTGGCAGCTCACTGCAAAAATTCGTTGATTGAAACTGATTTTTTGACCAATGAGATTTTAGTTCATCGTCACCAGCAAACTAATCTGTCCGACCATCAGCAGGTACTTTATAAACAGGATCGGATTACCGAAAAAGTCTATACCAGCAATGTCGAACCAATCTATGCCGAAATAGAACACTTTGTTAACTGTATTCGTGGTGGAGAACGTCCTTCAGTAGGGGGAGAGCAGGCTCTAAAAGCACTAAGATTAGCCAGTTTAATCGAGCAAATGGCATTAGATGGCAAGATTTGGCATTCGGATGCTCAAAAAATTGAATCTCCTAATATGTCGATTTTTTGAGCAAGATTGCGCTTAACACATCCAATCAATTCTCTGATTGCATCAGCCGAGTAATTTAGTAGCTTAATTGACAAAAAAAGTTTTCAACGCGCCTGAATATAGTCAGACATAGAGTTAATGTTGCTCTATGAATTATTTGTGACTTATTTAAGGTGTGAGGGAAAATTAATCAGAATGAAAAAAATTAAGCAGCCCGCTTTACTCGGTACTGCCGCATTACTTTATGCGAGTCTATTTTCAGGTGCCTCGGTATCTGCTCAAGAAGTAGATCTAGCCAATCCCAAGGCGATCGCCGATTATGCTAATTTCCCTAGTGGGACGGAAACTGATTTGAATGCTCAAACCGTTCCTGGTAATGCTATGGAGCAGGTAACCAACGTCAATCAATTGCGGGACGTTGCACCCACTGACTGGGCCTATGAAGCGTTGCGTAGTTTAGTGGATCGATACGGCTGTATTGCTGGTTTTCCCAATCAGACCTATCGCGGCGACCAACCCCTATCTCGTTACGAGTTTGCTGCGGGTTTGAATAGCTGTCTCAATCAAATTGAACGCTTGATTGCTAGTGGCGAAGGTGCTAGCCAGGAAGATCTAGAAACCATTAAACGCCTGAGCCAAGAGTTTGAAGCAGAATTGGCTAGTTTAGGAGGTCGTGTGGATGAGATCGAAAGTCGAACAGCCGTCTTAGAAGACAATCAGTTTTCAACTACGACTCAATTACAGGGCGAAGTGGCGTTTAACTTGGCTCAAGCTTATGGAGATGATATCGACACAGAATTTGTTTTCACAGATCGAATTCGTCTTCAGCTAGTTAGTAGCTTTACGGGTAAAGATAAACTATTTACTCGTTTAACCGCTGGAAACATCGGCAATTCTTTTCAGGACGAAATAGGTACTAGAGAAGGACGATTTGCCTATGATGGTCCTACCGATAATAATATTACCCTTGATCGTCTTCACTATCAGTTTCCTATCGGTGAAAAATTAAGCATTACTGCTATGGCAGGTTTGGCTGGTCATCACTTTTATGCGGAAACCTTTAACTCCGACTTAAACACTGGTGGTGGAGCCACTGGAGCTTTAACTCGTTTTGGCGAGCGTAACCCGATCTACCGTCAAGGTATTAATGATTCATCTACGGGTCTGGGGGCAAAGTATACATTTAGCGATTTTTTGGCAATCTCTGGTGGTTATATTGCTCCTTCAGGAGCAAATCCTGCTAATGCCAATGGTCTATTTAATGGCAGTTTTTCTGCCATGGGTCAAATTGAGCTTACTCCTTCAGAATCTTTAAAAGTTGGACTGACTTATGTTCGTGGTTATGACAACGAGCAGTCGCAGCTTGATGAGGAAACTGATACTGGATTCGCCGCTCCTCGTGGTTCATTCTTATGGGGTGGTACGGGAACTAACGCTGCTAATTTTAGAGGAGTTGGCTTAGGCAATGCTCCTGTTGCCACAAATAGTTTTGGCGCAGAGTTTGAATTTGATTTTACGGAAAAGCTTAGTCTTAGAGGTTGGGGTGGCTATACCGATGCCAATATTCTCAATGGTAATGACAGTAGTGCGACGATTTGGAACTATGCTGCTGCTCTTGTCGTTTCCGATCTCGTTAAAGAAGGTAATTTAGGTGCCATAATTGTTGGTGCCGAGCCTTATCTAACGGCGATCGATGCCGATGGTAATGGCGAAGATGAAGCAATTGTCAAGGATGTTCCTCTTCACGTGGAAGCTTTGTATAAGTATCAGCTCAATGACAACATTTCGATCACTCCTGGTGTAATTTGGTTGACTTCCCCTAACCAAAACAGCGAAAACGAAGATGTCTATATTGGTGCATTAAGAACTACCTTCACTTTCTAGGGTCTTGTTGGATTAAAGATTAAAAACGATAAATTCAGTTAGGGTTAAAGACCAAGTTGTGGTTAACTGGGCTTTGATCCTTTTTTTGCAACATTTTGCTCTGCCTTCAACTTTTCTGGCTCTGTTACTAGAAATTATGATAGATAGAAAAACCTAACTTAAGACGATTTACTCTTAGATAAATTTCTGGTTCACCCCAGTTAATATCCCTGATAGTTAACCCATTTTAAGATTTTATATCTTAAGGCAGATTCAAAATCACAAATTTTTCTCACATTATTGTATGTAATTACTTCACAACTAACAGTGCTAACAGAAATTCATCAAGCCAACGCTTTTGTGGTAGGGGCAAGTCAGGGTATCGGCTTGGGGTTTGTGCGATCGCTTTTACAACAAGATAACATCCAGCATATTTTCGCTACCTATCGTAATCTGGATACGGCAAAAGAACTATTGACTTTAAAAAATGAATATGGCGACCGTCTAACCTGTCTTCAGGTTGATATTACGGACGAGTCGCAGATAGCAGCAGCGGTCAAAATAATTCAAGAATCAGTTAAACAATTGCATTTAGCAATCTACTGTGTTGGTGTACTCTATAATCAGAATTTCTCCCCCGAAAAAAGCCTCAAACAAATAAATGCTGATAATTTAATCTATTCTTTCCAAGTAAATAGTATCGGCGCAGTATTGCTTGCTAAACATTTGATGCCTTTATTTAATAAAACTGACCGCAGCATCTTTGCCAGTATATCTGCAAAGGTGGGTAGTATCGGCGATAATCGTCTAGGCGGCTGGTATGGTTATCGGGCTTCTAAAGCAGCTTTGAATATGTTTCTTAAGACTACGGCGATCGAATATAGCCGCAGGTGTCCCAAAACTATTGTGGTGGCACTCCACCCAGGCACTACCGACACTAGGCTATCTAAACCCTTTCAAAAAAACGTTCCCCCAGAGAAATTATTTCCCGTCACCAAGACAGTAGATTTGCTATCAAAAGTCATCTCCAACCTAGAACAAAAAGACAGTGGCGAATTCTTTTCCTGGGATGGCACTAAATTAACCTGGTAAATAATTATCTATAATTTATGCAAGATAATAATAGGTAAAACAATAATTGATTTTAAATGCCCAACATTATTAATAAAATCTTAGGAGGATTTGGCACTCTTGATGGTGCAACCTATCCTTTTAGAGCCTTAAATACTTTTATCAAAAATCCCAGATTAATCAAGTATATTGCAATACCAATATTGGTGAATATTGTAGTTGCGATCGCACTTTACAGCGGCTTACTTTATTTTGGTTGGCAAATTGTTGATGACTTTCAGGCAGGCGTGACAGGGTGGCTAAATCAATTGATTACTAGCCTACCTCAATGGCTGGGATTTCTTAGCTATGCAGTGTCAGGCTTGATTATAATTGTGCGTTTTTTCTTAGTGGTAATTCTCCTGATTGCTACAGGATTTCTTTTAACTCAGTTTGGTGTTTTGCTGGGCGCACCTTGGTATGGTCAATTATCAGAACAATTAGAAAAGTATCGTACAGGAAAAGTAGAATTAATTGAATTAAATATAGTTAGCGATCTAAGCAGAGCAATTTTATATGAGCTAAAAAAGTTGGTCTTAATCGCTCTTGTCGGTATTCCTTTATTGTTAATTAATTTCTTTCCAGGGGTTGGCACAGTTATTTCAAGTATCGGTTCGCTGATTTTAACCACTACTATTGTTTCTATGGATTTTCTCGATTCTTACTTGGAAAGAAGGCGATTAAAGTTTCGTCAGAAGCTCAAGACAGTATTCAAATATCTTCCCGCTAGCGGTAGTTTTGGCTTAGTTTGTTTAGGTCTAATTAGCATACCCTTGGTAAATTTAGTGACTATTCCATTGTGTGTCGCTTCAGGAACATTATTTATCTGCGATCGCCAAGCAAAGGCGCGACGCGAAGGACGCGATATGCGGAGCGGTATCCTTTAGGACGTAAGGAGCTAATCCTTTAGGAGTCCTTTAGGGGAACCTCATCGCCTTAAACTTAAATAATTATTAATTAAAACCATTAATTAAAAAATACCCCGCCATGAAGGCAGAGTATTGAGTTTTTATAAGTAAAGTAAAGTTACTTTACCAGCCTAGCTAGTAAGATTACTTTGCTGGGCTTTCCCCTTCAATATAAATAAACAAAAGAGCCATTGAAACTGCTGCCCCTACGATGCCTACCAACGGAACCATAGCAACGGGTAACCATGAAGCTGCATAATCGCCAATCATATTTTTTTCCTATGTTGAAATCAAACGTTAACAACATGGATATTACTGTGAACCTCAACCCGATTAGGTTTAGTTATAAAGATTCTTAACAAAAAGCGAACTTAAACCAAGTTAGAGTGATGCTATTTAAAGGATTCATAGAGTCCAATAAATTTAAGGAGAAATCAAAATTTATGAATGAGTATAATGCGATACAGCCCGCAGGAGATCCTCAAAATGGCAATCTTGCCACACCGCTAAATTCTTCCGATCTTAGCCTGGCTTTGATTCGCAACCTTCCCGCTTATCGTGATGGTTTAGCACCCCTGCGTCGAGGACTAGAAGTAGGTATGGCTCACGGATACCTACTGTATGGACCTTTTTTAGTTTTGGGTCCGTTGAGAAATACTGAGCATGCTGATATAGCAGCACTATTGTCATCTTTTGGTCTAGTAACCATCTTGACCTTATGTCTGTCTTTATATGCTAGTGCTATGGGCGGAAAACCAACCGAAACCATAACTACAGGAAAAGTGTCTGATGCGTTTGCTTCCAAAGAAGGTTGGAGCGAGTTTGCCACGGGTTTCTTTCTAGGTGGAGCAGGTGGAGCATTCTTTGCTTACTTTATACTTTCTACCGTTTATTTAGGAGGTATCAAAGAATTAATCGGGATTTAATTCTTGCCTAAATGTCAGATTGTCCAAATGTGAGACATTTAAATTGAGACATTTAAAGAGACAGGCAAAAATTTTGTTCTATCTAAGTAACTTCAGATTCTTGCAGCCTAGAGGTAACTCTGGGCTTTATTATTTAGATAGACGTGCAGCAAATATTTTTTAAACTAAGTAGTTATTGAGAAAAATCATGAATTTATTGCCTACAAAACAGGTGGGTTCACCAAAAGTAAATCTCATAAAATCAGCATTATCCGCTTTAATATTGATTGTAACAATATTTTGTTTAGCAACACCCGCGATCGCCACAGGTTTATATGACCTACCAAACTTTGATGCTGAAAACCTTTGGGTAGTAGACACTGCCGAGGCGATTAGCAATGTCAACCAAAGCAAGCTAACCAAGACTTTTAAAGAGCTAGCGGCGGAAACAGGTCAAGAAGTCAGAATGGTCGCAATTCGCCGTCTGGACTATGGAGAAACAGTTGATAGTCTAGCAGAGGAAATATTCAAAGATTGGTATCCTGATGCTAAGGCACAAGCCAACCAAACCTTAATAGTGCTGGATACCTTGACAAATAACGCGGCAATCCGCTCAGGAGATGCTGCTCAAGGCTTGATCGGTAAAGAAGTTGCTAAAAGTATCGTCAATGATACCGTGGGCTATAACATCCGCAAGGGTAATAAATATAACCAGGCTTTTCTGGATGCAGGCGATCGCCTAGTAGCCGTACTTTCTAGACAAGAAGATCCAGGACCGCCAATTATGGAAGATGAAATTCAAATTGAAGGTACATTTACCAAAGCAGAAGATACTGACGACAGTAGTGCAACTATTTGGGTAATTGGCTTCTTAATTGTGGCGACTGTCGTACCGATGGCGACTTACTACTGGTATGTAGGATTTGGTAATTAATCCTGAATATACTCAGTACCATTGACTAAAGCAGACTCAGCCCTGACAAATTCCCGACCTAAATATGCCGCATGGTCTAGCATAGTAACGGGACAGGGTTGAGGCTGTTCAATCACCTTGACACATAATTCTTTGGCAGTTCTAGCAGTGTAAAGCTTCTCTACCGTACGCTCTACTTTCTTGCCGCCACAGGCAATAACTTCACCTGTTTTTGGATCGGCTGCCAAACCCTGTTCATTAATCACGTTGGTATAGTGTTTAGCGCAAATTAGTTCAGCATCTCGATCTAGATAGATAATATAGTAGCCGCCAGGATCGAGGGCTATAGGACGTTTAGATAGCTCATCGTCGATCGCTTTTAAATGTTTAAGATTAACTGTAGTGTGCATCAAAAATAGAACGCTTGTTTAATCGATCAGCATACTATGATAGAGCGTTCTGGGAGTAAAAACTATAGTTGTTTTTTATAGTTATTTCAAAACCATACTTTGATAGCTTGTCCAGGCTTTCCAAAAGTTAAATAACGCCATCGTTCCCAAAAATAAGATAAATATTCTGCTGACCAAAGAATTTGGCAGTTTGGGTAGTATTCTAGTTCCCATCTGAGAACCGAGCATCCCGCTAATACCCAAGACCAATCCTGGAACGAATAGAACGTTGCCTCTGGATAGATGAAGCACACAGGATGAGATGGTCGCAGCGACAATGACCCCCAAACTAGTACGAACTGCCGTCTTAATTTCTTCGTTCAAGAGCAACATCTGTAGCGGAACCATAATCGCACCACCGCCGATTCCTAAAAGACCAGCTAAAAAACCGGCAATGCCTCCCGTAGCAATTCTAGAGAAGATGGGATTAAATCCCGTAATTGAATGTTGTTTGACGACAAGGCTTTTTTTTAGTCTAATCAAACCAATATTGACCAGCATAAAGCAGGCAAATATCACTAACAAAATATACTCTGGTATTTCTCCAGTTAGGTATGCCCCTAAAGGGGCAAAGATAATGGCGGGGATAGCAAGATAGACTATCCGTTGCCAACTTAGATAGCCCATTCTCCAATTATAAAAGCTGCCAGCACTGGAACTCATGATGATTACCAAACTGCTGGTAGCGATCGCTTGAGTAAAGGGATAGCCCAAAGCAATCATCAATGAGACAATGATAAACCCGCCACCGATGCCTAATATGCCAGCTAAAACCCCAGCAAAAGCTCCACCCCCAGCCAAAATCAGCCAGCTTCCTTCCATAGTTATAAGTTTTAATTGATTAACCTGATTGACCTTCAATTCTGACGCACGACACAAGTTAAATTATGAATCAATTACCGTTAGTTAAGTTTATTACTTGGTTTTAATCAACTAATTGCTTCCATCCCTGATTCAGTAACTAAAATTAGCATCTATTCAACATCTACAGAAACGATAAAAAGTTGCCACAATGGACATAGACCCTGTTGCTCAATGTTAGATACGTTTGCATACTATGAATTTATTATCCAAACCGATTGCCCCAACTAAGTCGACAATAATTCGTTTAGAGGAAGTGAATAAAGTATACGGTAGTGGTAATACTCAGGTTTATGCTCTAGAACAAGTCGATCTCACAATCCACGAGAGTGAGTACTGTTCGATCATGGGTGCATCAGGTTCGGGAAAGTCTACGGTCATGAATATAATTGGCTGTTTAGATCGACCAACCGCAGGTAAATATTACCTTGATAATGTCAGTGTAGCTGGATTACAGGATGAACAGCTAGCGGAAATTCGCAATCGCAAAATTGGCTTTGTCTTCCAGCAGTTTCATTTACTACCGCAAGTTAGCGCCCTGGAAAACGTTATGTTACCGATGGTGTATGCAGGAGTACCCCATAGCGAAAGACGAGATCGCGCCGCCGCCGCGTTAATCAGAGTCGGTTTAGGTAACAGAATTAACAATCGTCCTAATCAACTTTCAGGAGGACAACAGCAGCGGGTGGCGATCGCCAGAGCAATTGTCAATGAACCTCTGCTATTGTTAGCCGATGAGCCTACAGGGGCATTAGACTCCCATACTACTAGAGAAATTCTCGATATTTTTGGCGAACTCCATAATGCTGGAATCACAGTCGTGATGGTCACTCATGAATCAGAGGTAGCCAAGCTAACTGAAAGAATTGTTTGGTTCAAAGATGGTCGGATTGTTCATTCCCACCTTTCCCCTGAAGAAATGCTGGCGGTGGCGATCGCCTCTTAATTCACTTCCGTGGCTTATCGAGATCATTATGCCCAACCAAATGCGATCGACGCTGTAAATATCTCCTGCCAGCAGGGTAATCTAGGATTAAGCAAAATGTAGTTTTGTATACTAATATAATCATTAGATACCAAAAATCAATTGGTAGTCATAGGCAATCTATTAAGTCGGTAGACCTACAGTTAAATTTAAGAGCGAAACGTATTTATCTGAACGCTTCGGCGTTCAGCAACCAACAATGAATCATTCTCAGCTAGAACCTGGTCAATCCTTACGTTACAATGCAGAAGCAATAGCGTCTCATTACCGTTTTCGACCCTGGCAGGTGATCTGGCGGGCTATTGCTGTAGTCTGGCTATTTGGTAATTTTGCCTTACGCCTTTATTTTGACAAATTAACTAATAAAGAGTTAATTAACCAGCCAAAAAGAGCTAGAGAAATTCGCAAAATTATTACTGCTTTAGGTCCTGCATATATTAAGGTTGGACAGGCGCTATCTACTCGACCAGACCTAATTCGGAAAGATTATTTGGATGAGCTGACAAAACTACAGGATCAGCTGCCGCCTTTTCCCAATCATATTGCTTTTAACATTATTGAGTCGAGTTTGGGACAGTCGATTGCAGAAGTATATCGTGACTTTTCCCCTAATCCAATTGCGGCGGCTAGTTTAGGTCAAGTATACAAAGCCGTGTTACATACTGGAGAAACCGTAGCAGTCAAAGTACAGCGTCCCCAGCTACGACCTAAATTAAGTCTTGACCTCTATCTAATGAGATGCTTGGCTGGCTGGGTAGAGCCTTGGCTGCCCCTTAACCTTGGGCATGACCTTACTTTAATTGTCGATGAATTTGGCTTGAAGCTATTTGAAGAGATTGACTATCTTAATGAAGCAAAAAATGCCGAACAGTTTGCGGCAAATTTTGCTAGAGATCCCGAAGTCAAAGTTCCAGTTATTTACCATCAATATTGTAATTATTCTATTTTAACTCTGGAATGGATTGAAGGCATTAAGTTAACTGATGTCGCTAAGTTAGAAGCAGCAGGATTAAATGCGGATGATTTAGTCAAAATAGGTGTAACTTCAGGTTTACGTCAGCTATTAGAATATGGCTTTTTCCATGCCGATCCTCACCCTGGTAATTTATTTGCTACTCTTGACGGACGGATGGCATACATCGACTTTGGCATGATGGATCAGCTTTCTGAGTCAATGAAAGAAACTATTGCTAGTGCGGTAGTACAGTTAATCAATCGTGACTATGAAGGCTTAGCACGAGATTTTGTAAACCTAGGGTTTCTGACTCCCGACACTGATATTCGCCCGATTATTCCTGCTTTAGAAATTGTTTTGGGTAATGCCGTTGGCGAAAGCGTTGGTGATTTTAATTTTAAAACCATCACCGATGAATTTTCCGAATTAATGTATGAATATCCCTTCCGCCTTCCTGCTAAGTTTGCGCTAATTATTCGTTCTCTGATTACTCAAGAAGGTCTAGCTTTAAGTCTCAATCCCGATTTTAAAATAGTAGAAGTATCCTATCCCTATGTCTCCCAAAGGCTACTGACTGGAGAATCACCTCAACTCAGAAGACGCTTATTAGATGTGCTGATTAAAGACGGCAAATTCCAATGGGAAAGACTGGAAAACATGATTGAAATTGCTAGCTCTGATGATAGCTTCGATATTTTGCCTACGGCTCGTCTAGGCTTGCAGTATCTTCTTTCAGAAGAAGGAAAATATTTGCGTCAGCAGTTGTTAATTGCTCTGACAGATGGCGATCGCTTACATACCGATGAGGTGCAAAGACTTTGGAGTCTAATTCAAGCTGATATTCAACCCCAGAAAATATTAAACTTTGCTTTTGATACTTTTCGCCAAATTTCCGCCGAGAGGGTTGCCACAATTATTCCCTCTGCTACCGCTTCGAGATAGAGTAGTTAAAGAATTTACTCTTAACTAAAAGTTAATAATTTCAACAGTTTGTATGTACTATTTGCCTCAGCCGCCTTTTTTAGTTGCTGTTATTGGAGTATTCGTAGCAATAACTTCTGGCGCAGCGTTTCAAAATCTTTTAGAGCAAAAACTTCGGGATTCATATCAAAATGCTAAACAAGCATCCTCCTTCAAAATAGACCGTGTTGCAGATCCTGCGATCGCAGCTACCTATGGTGGAATTTGCTTAGGCATATGGATTTTTCTTGGTGGCGGTTTGTTGGTTTTAGGCTTTGGAATTATTCCCTCTTATGGCGTCTCACTACTGTTGACACTTTTTACTAGCGCACTAGTATGGGATCAGATCAATGATGTTCTAGTGCAGCTAAAAGAAGGCGGTTCAAAAGCCTTGGAACTTGACTAACTTGACCGCGAGAGAGGGCGACGGCTAGTCGCCATCTCTAATCGCGGTGTTGACCCATATTTAACACCGATAAGAATTAATCAAGACAATTAGAACTTATCCTAATTAATATCACTCTTGTCGCCAAATCCATAGAATGCAAAAATGAGGGGAGTTATTAAAAATAAATAAGAGTAATAAATAACTAATAACTTTAACAAATTAAGTTCAGGAGAAATTTCTCATGGCGGAAGAAACCAAACCCAGCAGCGCTCAAGACAAAGCAACTACCACTACTGATAAATCAACATCTACTAAAGTTCCTGCATCCATTGCTCCTTCTACCTCAAGTAAGACCAATGGTACTGCGGCAAAAACTAGTTCATCTACCAGGGCTACTACATCTAGTAAAGCTAGCGCCTCTAAAAGCAGAACGACAAGTAAAACAACTAGCAAAACTGCGGCAGCGAAAAAACAAAGCAGCAATGCTTTAACTTTATCGGCGATGCCTCAGACTCTATTACCTCAGAATCGACCCATTGAACCCAGCCACCTAGAGATAGTTAATACTTATTCTTCCGTTGGTTCAAATCGTCCTGTCGTGAAAGGTAGTGTAAAATTTAGTAGTTCTATGCAAATCTCAGGAAACCGCCCAATTGCTGCCAGCACGCTTCAGGTTAGTGAATCTTATATCGTGATGGGAAATCGTCCGGTTGCGTCCAATGAATCAGACGAAACTGCTAGTCTGATGGGATACTTGGACTAAGAGTTACTTGAGTTACTAAATAAGACGAGGGAAAATACTGTAGAGTGAGCCGATTAAACTACCAAAATACTCACTTCTATCATTTTCATAAGATACTATCAAATCTATCCCTCTTACTTCAGTTATTTTATTGCTCTGACTGAAGTTTTTTTATTTGTTTAATTTACCTGGTGATATAAATCTATATATTGTTGAGCTATGTTCGATTGATCAAATCGCTTAATATCATTTTGGCTTGATGAGCTAGGATTTTGCATCACTTGAATTATGGCTTGACTCAAATTACTAACTCGATTCCCAGTGAGGGAAAAATAAGTAGATTTATCTGCGGCAATTTCTCGAAATATGGGAATATCAGAACAGACAACGCGATCGCTGAAGTGTAAAGCTTCTGCCAAAGGCAAACAAAAACCTTCGGTCGCCGAAGGAATCACAAAAACTTTACAGTTTTGATATAGCCAGCCTAATTCTCGATCGTTGATTGCCGATAACAAACTTACTTTAGCTGTTAAGTTAAAGCTATCGATGAGACTCTTGATATTCTCGGTTTCAGGACCAGTAGTACCTACTATAATTAGATTACAGTCGCGATTGAGTTGATGATTTTCCAGCAGTTCGGCATAGGCTTTAACGAGTAAATCTAAATTTTTGTTTTGTCGATGCTGGGCAACAGTTAGCAAAAATTGACTATTGTTTGCCAACTGAGATGGTGCTTGGGTTTCTAATCCTTCAAAGTCAACATAGTTGTATACCACTGCGATTTTTTGCTGAGGTTTAAGCTTAGGAAAGTAAAATTTGAGCTTATCCAAAGTTACTTGGGATACACAGGGCAATCCATCACTATTGGCGATCGCCTGTTGTAAAAATAGACGGTTAAACCAAACCTGGGGGAAACCGAAGTTTTCAGGACATTCATAGGGATAAAGATCGTGAACTGTAGTGACCACAGGAACCTTGAATTTGCTTCTCAAGAAGGGAAACGGAAAGGAAAGATGCACGATATCGGAATTTAGTTGATTGGCTAACTTAGGTAAACCCTGAAGAAACCAAATATTTCTGACCAGAGAACTATTTTTGATGTCAACGATCACTGGTTTAATTTTATCGGACTCTAATGCAAAGGCTGTGGCAAAATACTCTTGTTGCCAGGCACCAATAACTAAACTGATTTTCGTTACATCAGGCTTTGCTGCCAGACAGCGGGCTAGGTTAGCTGCATGGCGACACACACCCGTCGGTTTAACTGGTCGATGTAGGGCAGCGATCAAAACATGCATGTTAGTAGTTCCTCTCAGGATTATATTTCAAGCTCGAACCAGCTTTCCAAGGGGTCGAATTTCTTTCGTAGGCCCCAACATCAGGAGATTGTCCC
>CAVRWR010000222.1:0-110747 GCA_963724445.1 uncultured cyanobacterium
AAAGTGTATGTTGGTGATGTAGGTTGGACACAGTGGGAGGAAATCAACGCAGGCGCACCTGGAGCTAACTTTGGCTGGCCCTATTATGAAGGCGGCAATGGGATTAATTTACCCACAAGTGGCTACAAAGACTTAGCAGCAGCTCAAGCTTTTTATTCTAGTGGAGCAACGGTAATCCCCTCTCTGTTTAGTCTTAATCATAGTGCTGACGGTATTGGTGCAGTGATCCTGGGTGATGTTTATCGCGGAAATGCTTTGCCCGAACAGTATCAAGGAGACTTATTTTTCAATTACTTGGGTCAAGGAATTGTCCGTAACATTAGCTTTGATGAGTCGGGCAATGTTATAGACATTGATACTTTTGCTATAGGAGCGGAGTTTGTTGTCCAAATTGTAGAATCTCCAGATGGTAGTCTTTACTACGTCGATCTTAATGATGGATTGATTGGACGTTGGTTTTTTAGCTAAATCAAACCAAATTAGTTTAAAAGCGAGCGCAATTACTTAGATCTGAATAATTGCGCTCGGATAATGTTGTAAATAAAAATTTCAGCGTGGCACAATTTAACTAAATACTGCCAACTACCTCGCATAAATATGGGACATTAAATCTATAGATAGATACTTACTTTGATAATAATTCTGAACCAGCGATGTGTCCTCGCGTTAAATCAAGTTCAACAGCAATAACCGATGTACAGCCCGCTAAACTATGGATTTTATTAGTCGGGGTCAATCAATATCAGGATAGCCAAAATTTAACTTCGCTACAGTATTCGGCTTTGGACTGTCAGGGATTAGGCGAGGCACTGAAAACAGCAACCGCTAGTTTTGCCAACAAAGAAGTTATTATTCACCACGATTTCGTCAGTCAGCGTCCTCAACTAGCAGAAGTCCAGCAAAGCATTCAGCGCATCATTACATCTGCGGTCAAAGATGACACAATTCTGTTCTATTTTTCAGGACATGGTATTTTAGAAACTAATACTGGGCAGGTGGCTTTGTGTTTGGCTGATACCAATACGCAGCAACTGTTTGACACTGGTTTACCGTTAAATGACCTACTCAAGCAATTAAGTAGCTGTGCGGCTAGTCAGCAGCTAGTCTGGTTAGACGCTTGTCACAGTGGAGGGATGACTTTGCGCGGTACTGCATCTTTAGCCGAGCCTAGTTCTCAATTGGTGGAAGTCTTGCGACACAAGGCAGCAGAAAGCAAAGGTTTTTATGCCTTATTATCCTGCGATCAAACTCAGCAGTCTTGGGAATTTCCCGAACTGGGACACGGAGTATTTACCTATTATCTAATGCGGGGTTTGCGCGGGGAAGCTGCGGATGCTCAGGGAATAATTGAAGCCGACGCTCTATATCAGTATGTTTATCATCAGACGCTTAGGTATATTGATAAGACCAATCAACAGATTCGTTTAATTAACCAGCAAAAGAGTAGTCGGGGAGAAAGTAAACTTCAGTTGGAATTTCCCTTACAGACTCCCAAGCGAATTGTCGAAGGGTTTGGCAAGGTTATCTTGGGAAAGCAGTCCTTCTGCAGCTTAAATATTAATCCCCGTCAGGCGTTAGTAGTCGATGGCGGATTTAAAGCCGATAGTATAACTCTAGCTTTGAGTCAGGTATTGCAGAGTGCTGGAGATTTTAACCTCAGATATTTTCCCCAAACCAATGAACCTTGGACGGGGGTAAAGATGCGATCGCATCTTGTCTCAATGCTCAATTAGATCATAAAACTGAAATCAGCACTGCATTACTCTACCTAAGAGGAAAAGTTGAGACTTCCGATATGGGGGAGTCCTGGCTAATTTTACCCGATGGAATGCGTTTGTCTCGTTTTTGGTTAAGAAAAGTGCTGCACAATTCCCTCGCTAGCCAGCAGATTGTCATCTTAGACTGTCCTGGGTCAGAGTCATTAGAGGACTGGATCGAAGACTTACGATTGGAAACAGATCGCGGACAGTGTTTGATTGGGGCGACTGCACCCTTGGATTACTCCCAACAGTTTGCTGATATTGTCCTAGAGACTCTACAAAATGCTGATGCTGCCGCAGAATTGCCTATTGCTGCCTGGATTAGCAAGTTACAAATGGCTTTGGCGGGAACGGGTATTGTTCCTCAAGTTTGGTTATCAGGTAATCAGGGAGTAATTGAACTGCTTACCGCTAAAAATGGCTTTAAGGAAGCTAATCCAGTATTGGATTTAGGTATCTGTCCCTATATGGGATTGAAGGCTTTTGATGAAGCTAGCGCCGAGTATTTCTATGGTCGAGAGTCCTTAGTCCAAAAGTTGCTTAATCAGATCGCTCACAAGACAAGTATTGCAGTGGTAGGTGCTTCTGGCAGCGGTAAATCCTCAGCGGTACAGGCGGGATTAATGGCACAACTAAGACAGGGTAAGCAAATTCCTGGTAGCGATCGCTGGTGGGTGGGTTGTTTTCGTCCTGGTAGTCAGCCAGTAGAGGCTTTAGCAAGAGCATTGACCGATTCCCCAGAGGGTAAATCCCAAGCACAACAACAGCTACAGCTTGAAGGCTTGCTCTATCAGGGAGTAGAAGGATTTGTGCAGTGGCTAAGAACTCGCACGGAACCGATGGTGGTGCTGGTAATCGACCAGTTTGAGGAATTATTTACCCTAGCAGGGGAGAGTGAACGTCAAGAGTTTATTGAGTTAATCTTAGGTGCGCTTAAATATGCAGGCGATCGCTTCAAGTTAGTTTTAACCATTCGAGCCGATTTTGTGGCTTCTTGTCTAGAAACACCAGGATTAGCCGATATATTACAGAAAAATAGTATCTTGCTGCCTCCCTATCTGGCAGAAGCCGATTATCGTCATGCCGTGATTGAACCTGCTAAACAAGTAGGCTTACAGGTTGAGTCTGGTTTAGTGGAAGTACTGTTGCAAGATTTAGATCGTTCCGCAGGGGATTTGCCCTTGCTACAGTTTGCCTTACAGCAGCTATGGGAAAAAAGAGACAATGGTCAGTTGACCCTTAAAGCCTATCAAGAATTGGCAGGGGTCAAGGGTGCCTTGGAAAGACAAGCACAGACTGTATATGATAGCCTCGATCCCGAATCTCAAGACTGTGCGCGCTGGATTTTCCTTAACCTAACTCAGCTAGGGGAAGGGACAGAAGATACTCGCCGTCGCATTACCAAATCCGATCTAGTCGTCGCCAAATATCCTGAAGCTTTGGTTAACCAAACCCTGCGCATCTTAACCGATGCCAAGCTGCTAGTAGTTAACTTAGATAGTGGCAGCAACATGGGACAAAGCCGTAATGGGGCAAATCCGCCCGAAGACGATGAATTATTCCTGGAGGCAATGCGCCAAGAGGCAACCGTAGAAGTCGTCCATGAAATTCTAATTCGTCATTGGTCAACTTTACGCTGGTGGCTAGAAGAAAATCGCTCTAGATTGCGATCGCAACGTCAGATCGAACAGGCAGCAGTCCTATGGTTGCAAAAAGAGCGACAGGATGATTTTCTTTTAAAAGGTGTTCGTCTAGCTGAAGCAGAAGAGATTTATATTAAGTACACTGATGAGTTATCAGATACTGCTAAAGAATATATCGCTACCTGTATTGATGCGAGAGAAGCCGAACAGCGAGAAGCAAAAAAACGCTTACGTAAGGCACAGTTAACTGCTGCTGCCCTAGGAGTTTTAGGACTGGCGGCAACTGCTTTTGGCATAGCTGCTTATCGCCAGAAACTAATTACCCAAGTAGAAAATATTGATAGTTTAACTGCCGTCGCCGAAGCACAGCTACTATCTAATCAACAGTTGGAATCCTTAACCACTAGCGTTAAAGCTGGCTGGCAATTTAAGCAAATCAACGGCTTGGGCAAGGTTTTAGTTGGTCAAGATAATTGGGAGGAAACCAAATATAAAACTACTGCTACCTTGCAACAGTCTATTTATGGCACACAAGAATTGAATCGTCTTGAAGGTCATAGTCAAAGAGTAAATGCTGCTACCGTAAGCAATGACGGAGAAATATACGCTACTGCTAGTGATGATGGCACAGTAAAAATCTGGCAGCAAGACGGTACTTTACTAAAAACTCTTACTCAAGACCAAGCACAAGCAACTACTATTTCTCTGAGTTTAGATGGTAGTGAGGAACAAATTATTAACCCTATATATCTTGCTGAAGATTTATCAATATCAACTAAAGATAATACCTATCTAATTTCTACTACCGATGATGGCATCGTACAGTTAATATCGAAACCCGATCAGCAACTAATTAATTCTTATTCTCATGCAGAATCAGTTAATAACATTAGCGTAAGTGCTGACGAGAAACTATTAGCAACAACAACTATTGACGGCAAGATAAATATTTGGAGTAAGGAAGGTATCTTATTACAAACTCTCACTGGACATACTGGAGAAGTTGCGGATATTAAGTTTATTCCCAATAATAAAAACAATAATAGCTATAGGCTGATCTCAACTGGCGTTGATAAAACTGTGAGAATCTGGCAAGTTTTTGATCGTTATCAACAGCAGGAAAGTATCTATAGCATCGCGGTTCCTAACCAATCTTCCGATACCTATGCTACGGCTGATTCGGCTGGCAAAATCAAGATCTGGCGTAAAAGTGCTGATGGTAAGCAAAAGTTAGTTCGCACCCTACCAGGACATAAAGAAACTATTTCTGAAATTGTGTATAGTCCTGATGGCAAACTGATTGCTTCTGGGAGTTGGGATCGAACAATTAAGCTTTGGGATGCTGCAACAGGTAAGTTAATTGATACTTTGATTGGACATCAAGATGCTATTAATAGCATTGCTTTTAGTCCTATCCCCTTCAATCCTCCCTACAAGGAGGGAAGCTATACTTTAATTTCTGGTAGTGAAGATAAAACTATCAAGATTTGGAACATTAGCGATCGACCAAAACTAATCAAAACTTTAACTGGACATACTGATAGCGTTACAACAGTTGTAGTCAGTCCTGACGGCAAATTAATCGCCTCTGCTGGTTATGATAATACGATTAAACTCTGGACTATTAGAGGAGAGCTATTACAGACTATAGAGGCTCATAATTTAGCTGTTACTTCCTTGGCATTTACTCCCGATAGCAAATCCTTAGCTTCAGCAAGCTGGGATAACACGATTAAACTATGGTCAATCAAAGACGAAGGTAAAACCAGCAAGTTGGTACATACCCTGTCGGGTCATCAAGACGGAGTGACTACTATTAGCCTCGATTCAGATGGTAGCATACTTGCTTCTGGCAGTGGCGATCGCACGATCAAACTCTGGGACACTAAAACAGGAGCGTTAATCAAAAACCTGCGAGGACACACTAGCCAAATTAATAGCTTGGCGTTTAGTAGGGACGATAAATCAATTATTAGTGGCGAAGAACAACAGGGTTTATTCTGGTGGAATTTGGACTTAGATAACTTATTGAATCGAGGATGCGATCGCCTCGCTGATTATCTGGCAACTAATCCTAATGTAAAACCAAACGATCAAAAGCTCTGTCAATAGTCTTTTGTTTACAAGCGATCGCCTTTTCTTCGGCTAGCACCTCAAGTTAACCTTTGTTCGGTTTTCTCTACAATTAAACCACGTCTAGGTTGAGACCCGTAGTTTTTCTACCTCTGGGTTGAGGTGAGTTCAGGGTAAGCGCAAGAAAAAGAAGAACCAAATATGCTAGATGATAAAGGAAATAAATTAGCTCAGAAACGATCATGGCTCAAGGCTTTATTTCCCAACCAGAATCAAAAAAGTCAAAGATAACAGCTAAAGGAGCTCTACTTGAGTGGGGAGCTTTTTTTGAAACATTAGAAGACCCTAGAGGAAGACAAGGAAGAGAACATAATTTTCTCAGTATTGTTATGATTGCGATCCTGGCAGTTATGGCTGGTGCGGAGGGATGGGACGATATTGAACTTTACGCCGAATCTCATCAAAAGTGGCTAGATGAGGTATTAGAACTGAGAAATGGAATTCCTCATGCCGACACTTACAGAAGGGTATTTGCATTAATCGATCCAGAATCTTTGCTTATCTTGTGATGCCAGGCTGATTAGCCGAGCTATTCGTCAACATTGGGGAATCGAGAATCAACTCCATTGGGTTCTCGATGTCACATTCAATGAAGATAGCTCCAGAATTCGTCAAGGTCATAGTCCTGAAAACTTTACTCTGTTGAGACGTATGGCAATCAGTCTGTTAAAATCAAGAAACCAATTCTAAGCGTAGCCTGAGGCAAAAAACTAAGTTAGCTGCAATGAACTGTAATTATATGTCTGACCTTCTTATCACTGCTTTAAAGTAGCACTTTTTCCCTAATTATTTTCTTGCGCTTACCCTGGTAGGTCGAAGCTGGTTCATTTATCAGAACATTAGACAAACATAACCTACCTTGGGTATTGGCAATTAGAAGTAATCATGGTGTCTGGTTATCTGCTGAGGAGAAAGTCAGAGCAAATAAATGGTGTAAATTCGAGCGGACTTTTAGCGACCAAAAAGCGGTGCGACCCCGCGCCGACGTAAGGCGCAAGGGAACGCGCACCAAGACATCCGAAACTAGGTATATCAGAGAAATAATTTATGGCAAACGAAATAAAACAAAGGACTTGTCCGCATGTACTTATTGGGAAATAACTACCGATACTGAAACGATGCCAGAGAATTCTACTTCTTTTGTGATGACCAATATTCAGGTAAGCAGAAGCAAGATGAAAAAAACTTTAGGTAATCTTTACGGATTGAGAACATGGGTGGAATACGGATTTCGACAATGTAAACAAGAACTAGGATGGACTAATTATAGATTCACTAATTTCAACGAAATTAATAAGTGGTGGGAAATTATTTTTTCAGCTTACTGGATGATTAGTTCTCATGCCAAAGTCTTTAGTGACTTGAACCAATATCAGGCATTATCTGATTCTAATATTTCAGACCAAGAGTCAATTGCAGATTTTTCCCTTCATCAACAATGGTCTGACAAAAAAGGATGGAAAGCTACTTTAAATAACTTCCGCTTAATTATCCAGCCAACAATTCTTTTCTGGATGATTATTCCGTGGTTGGATAGTTTTTCCCAACCGTTCTTTACTACTAGGTTTTCATCGGCTTATCGCTGTCATGAATCAATTTTATTTCTATTTACCTGATGGCTAAATTCTGTTTCTGCTACTATTAAATTTCGGAGTCTGACAGAAGAGGGATACAGCGGTTTGCACAACCAACTAGTACAGTTTAGTTTTTTAATCTTGATTGACTGTTGACTTTGAATTTTTCCTGTCCCAGAACGATGTGCAAACCGCTGTATATATTCTGGAATATCTATAGTCATGTTTTTTACTTGGGTATTGTTACTGTAAATTGGAATGCATTCTGACCTAAAAACTTACCATTGCGATCGCATATTTTAGCAGTCAATTCATATTTACCTACCTGCCAAGGTAGAGAATTAATCGGGTCTAACTTAGTTAAGCTATCAGACATAATATTTACCGTGATTTCTTGGCTGTTTATGGGTTTCCATTTGCGTTGTAGAGTATAGCTAACTTGAGCATCAGGATAAGTTTCTAAAGTATCGTTGATGATTGCTAAATCTAAGCTTATTTTCTCTCCCAATTCCCAAGTATCTTTCTCAGAAACAATACTAGGTAATACTAGTTGATAAGCAGTTCTCAGTGCTTCATAACCTGGTTTAGGGTGGCGCCAATAATCTACAACTCCCCAATTAACCGAAGCCCAGTTTTCTACAAACATAAACTGGAATATTGCCGATACAGGCTGATATCTTTGACGACGATAAGATTCGGCTGCAAATTTAGTTAGCTTTGCCTGATATTGTTGGGTATTATCAATAAATTCCTCAATATTTTTACCCATTGGTACTTGAGCAACTTCAAAAGTTTCTTTTGGTTGAAAATTGTGATACTTCCATTTTGCCCATTTCTCTTCAGTATCGGGATATAGTTCACCTTCATCAAAAATACGTCGTAGAGAGGATAGTTTTGGTAACGCCTGTGCGCCAAATTCAGTAATTAAAGGTTCTTCTGTTAATTCGCCATACTTACGCCAGGTAGCAGAATACCAACCCCACCAAGGATGTTCTCTAACTGTTGATGCGGGATGAAGATAGCGAGTCGGATCTAGATTTTGCAGACTTGCATATAGTTCATCATCTAGCTGTTTGTTTTGTCCTGGATCGTAGTTTTGATAGAGATCTTTCATCCATCCTGCATCCCAAGGTGGCTCATTGTGCAGACTCCACGCCATTATTGCAGGATGATTGTAAAGTAAGTTAATCATATCTTTGCCCTGAGAGATCGCCTGTTGCCTAAATTCAACGTCTTCTCGATAACCCCACTGCAAAGGAAAATCTTGCCAGATTAAGATTCCCATGCGATCGCACAGATCGTAAAAACTAGGATTGGTAATATGGGCATGAACCCTAACAGCATTGATATTCGCCTGTTTAATTAAAGCCACATCAAAACTAGATTTTTCAGGAGTCATTTCGCTTAACCACTGCGAACCAATATAGTTAGTCCCCCGAATAAAAATTCGCTTACCGTTAAGCTTCCAAACCATTTTCTGTTGGTCATATTCAATAGTACGGAAGCCAAATTTTGTTTGCTGACTATCCAAAAGCTGTCCCGACTGAGTTATATTTACCTGCAACTTATATAAATCAGGCATACCTCGATCCCATGTCTGCCATAAATGGGGATTTGGTTGCACCACATCAAAGTGAAGTTGATTCACTCCAGGCTTCAAACGACGCTGTATTGTAATGGTTTTTCCTGCTGTCTCGTTAAAGTTATCGGATGTAAGCTGTAATCGAATATCTGCTAATTCTGCTATTTTGCCTGGATAATTTAATGCTAAATCGACTTTGGCTGTTCCTTGCTGCTGTTTAAAATCGATTTCTGGAGTGACATTAATCCGATCTATAGTTAGCTTATTCGATGTTTGCAGATATACATCATTCCAAATTCCCCCTGTGTTCTTTTCTTGTCCGCGATCGCTCCACGCACCCCCTGGACGAGCATCGTGATGGCTCAAGACTCCTTTAATCAAACGTTTGTGTAACGACCAATCTGTTGTTTGTTGCTCTAAGGGACTATTAACGCGAACGATTAATTCATTATCTCCTTTGGGGTTTAATTGCTCGTCAATTAAAAAATTAAAGGGTTGAAAATAGCCTTCGTGAAAACCTAAATATCTGCCATTGAGCCAAACATCGGCAGTATAATCTACTCCTGAAAAAACTAATTTTACTAATTTATTTTGTAAATCTGGAGTCGTTCTAAACCGATGTCTGTACCAAACTACACCATTAAGATCGTGACTTTTTAACCACCAATTAGCGGGAACTTTGATATCTTGCCATTGCTGGTGAGGCAATTTTGGTAGCTGTTTGGTAGGTTGAAGTTTGAGAGGGCGATCTTGAGATGAGACTATTCTACGATGATTTGATCTTGAAGCTTCGGGCATAAATTGCCACGTACCCGACAAACTCTTTATCTTTGGTAATATTGCAGTTGTAGCCAATGATTCCCATTGAGTTTGCTGACTTGGTTTGCCTAAAGCGACCGCTTTAGGCAAACCAAAAAAAATCATTATAACGCTCAATACTAATGCAGCAAGCACATAACAAAAACGATAATTGAACTTACATTTCATCTTACGAACTATAAACTAATGAATTGAGCAATAGGTAGCTTGATGAACTGGTTGAAATTAAATCTTCTATATTCAAATCAAACCAATAATATCTAACCCATTTTGTCTTTATAGTTCCCAAGAATAAAACCAAAATATTCATTACCATTTCGCTTGGTAACTAATTATCAACATAGCTTCTTATACCTATTTCCGCCTAATAATAGCTGAATGTGCTAAAGCTTTTTTTGAGCTGCCGATAACTCCACAAATAGCTAAAATTCAAGGCAGCAATCAAGTATAAGATAATTAAAACTTATATTTGTCTCAAAACTGTTTAAAACCTTGGAAAATCAACTTAATAAACTTGTTTTTACTTATTTGTAATATAATTATAACTTATTGTTTTTGGCTGATAAATCAAGCGATCGCTTGAATAAAAATTATTTTTCGCTCTACTGAACTTGTCTTAATATCGAACCAGTCTTCATGGATGCTGAAAAACTGGAGACACGAAAGATATAATTATCTAAACTGATTTAGTAATTTCGCCCATATAACAAGGTTTTTATCTTCTCCTATATATGCCATCACCTAATTTAGAAACCTCTATAAAAGAACAGCAAGAAGATTATCTCAACGAACTTCCTGGCGAAGTAGAAATGTCACTGTTCGACCATCTAGAAGAACTGCGCCTACGGATTTTCTTCGCTTTAATTGCAGTGGCGATCGCAGCGATCGCCTGTTTTGTCTTCGTTAGACCTTTAGTCCGCGTTTTAGAAATACCAGCTCAAGGAGTTCAATTTCTGCAACTAGCTCCTGGGGAATTTTTCTTTGTTTCGATTAAGGTTGCAGGATACAGTGGCATGGTCTTAGCTAGTCCGTTTATTTTGTACCAGATTGTTCAGTTTGTTTTACCAGGACTTACTAGGAAAGAACGTCGTTTGCTGGCTCCAGTTGTCTTTGGCTCTAGCATTTTGTTCTTCGCGGGTTTATTTTTTGCCTATATTGCCCTGATTCCCGCTGCTCTAAATTTCTTTATTAACTATGGAAGTGATGTTGTTCAGCAGTCTTGGTCAATTGATAAATATTTTGAGTTTGTCTTATTATTGTTATTCAGCACGGGTTTAGCATTTCAAATTCCGATTATACAGCTCATCTTAGGATTTTTAGGTATTGTCACCTCGGCACAAATGTTTGCAGGCTGGCGCTATGTCGTATTGGGTTCGGTAGTGATGGGGGCAATTTTGACACCTTCAACCAATCCTTTAACCCAATCTCTTCTAGCAGGAGCAGTTCTAGGATTGTATTTTGGCGGGATTGGCGCAGTTAAGCTATTGGGCAAGTAGACAAGTCATTTGCTCGAAAATTTAGGCAGAAAAGATTATTTACCCCTGGAAATCTTCAGCACGACTAGACAAAAATTCGGCAATATTACAGCAAGATAGATAATAAGAGTGCTATACCAACAAAGGCACAGGACAAGACAGCTAAACCACTAAGTTGCTGAATAAGACTTGTTTTTTTACTTAGTTTATCCAGACGATTGGACATATAGTAAACTTGTTTTTCCAAGGTGGCACATCTATTTTCTAAAGAGTTGTTAGAGCTGTTAGTATTGACACCTCTATTGCTACCTGAGCTATATTGCTTACCTCTTCCATTATTGAGATCGTCAAGTAACTTTGATTGTTGAAGTATTACTGATTTAAGCTGTTCTATTTCCTGAAAATTTGATTGAGATTTAGTAGCTTTAAATAAATATTGCTCCAGTAGCCCAGGACCTAGTTGAAAATACCCTTTATAGGAAGAATAGATCGCATTGATCAATTCTTTTTCGGGAGTATTTTTTTTGAGATATCCTTTTGCTCCCACTTGTAAAGCAGTATCTAAATAAGTATCTTCATTATGAACGCTAATGATTAATACATTGGTATTAATAAACTGCTCGGAAATAATTTGAGTAGCTTCCAATCCATCCATAATAGGCATCTCAATATCCATTAAGACAATATGAGGTTGGTGTACTTTAATTAAATCAATCGCTTCTTGACCGTTGCCAGCACAGCCAATAATTTCCAAACCAGGATCTGCCTCGATGTAGCTTCTTAAAATTTCTTGAACTGTTTTTTGATCGTCTACTATTAAGACTTTGATCATCAGAGTAGTAAGTAAGTATATTTTTTTGCTAAATTTACAGTCGGATTAAATGCCATCAAATATACCAGATTGCCCACACAAAGTCACTAGAGTAACAGTGTAGTGTAGTTAAAATGAACCTAGCTAATAAAGTTTCTTATTTTTCAAATTAAATATAGATGAAATTCCAGTATTTTGATATTTTTATAGCTATTGCAACAGATAATTTACAACTTTTGGTGGAATTTTATAGCCTGCTTTTGCAACAGCAGCCAGATGTCTACCGACCAGCTATCTACGCAGAATTTCGCCTAGATAAAATTAGACTCACTATTTTTCAACCCAAATTAGAACGGCAGTCTGAGTTTAAAAATCTTAGTAGCAGCATCAGCTTCTGTCTAGAAGTTGAACAGTTAGAACAGGCGATCGCCTTTATCTCCGAACTAGGTTATCCGCCGCCTGGAGATATTATCGAAGCATCTCATGGTAGAGAAATCTATGCTTACGATCCTACTGGCAACCGCATAATTTTGCATCAGTCTCCAGCTCATTAGCTTAAATTACAATAGCTAGACCAACAAAAAAGCCAGAGATTGATTATATCTCTGGCGATCGCAAATTGTCTTAGCTGCTTATATTTGAGGTCACTAAAACTAGATTGCTTATTGTTCCTGCTCTGTAACAGTCCCCGCTTTCTGTTCGGTAACTTCTGTTGAAGTTGCTTCTTCTTCTGTCTCCATCGGTTTTGCTGGTAAAATTACTGATATAGCTGTACGATCGGGGTCGTCTAAAACCTCAGCCCCATCAGGCAAGACAATTTCTCCTACGTGCAAAATACTACCAATTTCAAAATTGCTGATATCAATCTCAATTGACTCAGGAATACTATCAGCAGCGCAGATAATTTTTAATTCAGTCATAATCTGCTCGACGATGCCGCCTTCTTTTGTCCCAGCAGCATTACCCGTAAGGATTACTGGGACGACAATTTCCACCTGTTGTTTAGCAGAAACTGTAAAGAAACTAAGGTGTTGGAGAGTTCTTTTCCAGGGATGAGCCTGCACTTCTCTAATCAACGCTTTACCCTGCCATGAGATGTCAGGAACATTAAGATCGATTAGGGTATTATTGATTGCCGCATCCCTCAATAAGATTTGCGCTTCTTTGGCGGGAATCATCAAAGAGATTGATTTTGCTCCATCATGTCCATATAGAGCAGCAGGAACAAGTCCTTCTCGACGCATTGCGCGAGGTTTGCTGCCTTCGGGTCTAGATTGGCATTCTACTGAAATTTTCATAGTTTTAAATTGAGTCGGGGGTAACTAAAGTATGGTTAAGGTTTTCAAAAATTTCCACTGTTTGACAGAACTACTAATTACTACTAATTATGTCCGTTAACGATTAAGTTAGGATTATTCCACAGGAACTCCGTCTGCATCGAGCAAGGCTCTTTTTGGACCATGAATGGGATCTTCGACAATAATCGTTTGGTCGCGGCTTGGTCCTACAGAAACGATCGCAATCGGTACTTTCATCAACTCTGCCATGTACTTAAGATAATTCAAGGCCTTATTGGGTAGATCGGCTAAAGAGCGACAGCCTGTAGTAGATTCTTGCCAGCCTGGCAGGGTTTCATAAACTGGTTGACAGTTGGCAAAATAACTTGCATTAGTAGGAAAGTGATGGCAAATTTCGCCATCAATTTTATAAGCCACACAGACCTTGATTTCTTCTAGTTCATCTAGTACATCAAGCTTGGTAATTGCCAGGCAATCTAAACCATTGATTCGTACCGCATAGCGACCGATCACGGCATCAAACCAGCCACAGCGCCGACGACGACCTGTGGTAGTACCAAATTCCGCTCCCTTATCTCCCAATAGCTTACCTACATAATCGTTTAGTTCAGTGGGGAATGGTCCTTCTCCCACACGGGTGGTATATGCCTTGGCAACACCAATTACCCGATCGATAATGGTAGGACCGACACCTGCACCGACGCAAGCTCCTCCAGCAATGGGGTTAGATGAAGTGACATAAGGATAGGTACCATGATCGAGATCTAATAGAGTTCCTTGCGCTCCTTCAAAGAGAATATTTTTTTTCTCTTGAACCGATTGATCGATTTTGAGAGAACTATCGATGACAAAAGGCTTTAAATACTCGGCATATTTTAGATACTCATTAATTACTTTCTCTGAATCTAAAGGAGGTAAATTATATAGTTTTTCTAAAATTACGTTTTTATAGTTAATTGTCCAGCCTAGCTGCTTCCGTAAATGTTCGGGATTCATCAGATCTAAGATTCTGATGCCAGTTCGCTCAGATTTATCAGCATAGGTAGGACCAATGCCTCTACCCGTAGTGCCGATTTTATATTCTCCCCTGCTTTCTTCTGATGCCCGATCGATCTCGCGATGATAGGGCATAGTGACATGTGCTGTCTGAGAAATATAAAGATTATCTACCGTCACGCTTAAGGCTTTGAGCTGCTCGATTTCTTCAATTAATACTTGAGGATCGATTACTGTCCCAGAGCCAATAATACATTCGGTTTTGGGATATAAAATTCCTGAAGGAATTAAGTGCAGTTTAAAAGTTTGTCCAGCGACAACAACTGTATGCCCAGCGTTTACTCCACCTTGAGAGCGTACCACGACATCTGCCGAGCGACTGAGTAAATCGGTTATTTTTCCTTTTCCTTCGTCACCCCATTGGGCGCCGATTACGATAACATTAGCCAAGAGTTTATTTGGAAGCTAAAGTTTACACAAACTATTATTATGGTGATTTGTCGTACACAATGTCAACAGGTCTTAGTTAAGAAGTTAGAAAGAGAATGGAACTGCTGCAACAGGTAAGAATTATTGACCCTGCTCAACAGAGAGACGGACTTGGCGACGTGTTGATTATCGAGGGCAAAATTAAAGCGATCGCCGATCAAATTACTGATTATCCCCCACAAACTTCGATTATTAATCAATCGGGCTTAGTTTTGGGTACTGGGCTAATGGATCTTTATAGCCACAGTGGAGAACCAGGGAATGAAGCGAGAGAAACTTTGTTCGCTCAAGCTCAAGCTGCTGCTGCGGGAGGATTTACTCAAGTAGGAATTTTACCCGACACTATTCCAGCGATCGCTAATGAGTCAGTGCTAACTGCGATCAGACAAAAAAGTAATTACTTAAAAAATTATCTGAAAACCAGTCAGGAATGTTTACCTGAGCTAAATTTTTGGGGTGCTGCTTATGATTATACTAACCAGCAAATGACCGAACTGGGAGAATTAAAGTCTGGCACCATGGGTTTTGTCAGTCACCATAATTTTGGCAGCCTAAATGCCCTCAGACAGATTTTAGAATACGTGCAGCCTTGGCAGAAACCCATTGCGATCGCTCTCCAGCAAAATGAATTAGCAGGAGACGGGGTAGTCAGGGAAGGAGAAATGTCAATTCGCTACGGCATGTTAGGAAATCCTGGTTTTTCTGAGGCGGCAATCATTGCCGCAGTGTTAGAAATTGTGGCAGAAATTCCCACCCCCGTTCATCTTATGCGGGTTTCAACCCAGAGAGGGACAGAGTTAATCGCCGATGCCAAAGCAAGAGGTGTTCCTGTAACCGCCAGTACATCATGGATGCATCTACTCTGGAATAGTGATGGATTGGAGAACTATGATGTTAACTTGCGTCTGGAACCACCATTAGGAAGTAAACGGGATCAAGGGGCATTAATCGATGGTGTTAAGCAAGGAATTATTGATGCGATCGCCATTGACCATCAGGCATATACCTATGAAGAAAAAACCGTTGCTTTTGCTGCCGCACCACCAGGGGTAATTGGTTTAGAGTTGGCTCTTCCTCTTCTATGGCAAGGACTAGTAGAAACAGGAAAACTATCAGCTTTAGAACTATGGCAGGCTTTGAGCAGTCGTCCTCGTCAGTGTGTGCAGCAAGCAGCTTTGGCGATCGCTCCTGAACAATACGCTAATCTCGTTTTATTTCATCCATCACAAACCTGGATCGCGAATCAAAATAATCTTAAATCCCCTGCTGTTAATACTCCTTACTTTAATCAAGAAATCACAGGTAAAGTAATCAAGATCTGGAACAATTAGCTATCAGTAATCGGCTAGGGGCGATCGTCCTCTCATAAAGTAATGAGTCCTTGTTTTGCGTATTGGATAATTTAGCCTTTTCAATTTGACAGGAAATCTTATCAGCGTTAGTTTCTTTGACTAAAAGCGATCGCCAATACTAAAAAATCTCAACCTGTACTTATTTAGATCAAAAAAAAATAACTTTCTAGGGTAAGCGCCAGAAAAAAAGAGCCAGCAATTTGCTAGCTCTAGAATAAATTAACTTAGACTTGGTTATGAAACAGCTTGTGGCTGCGGTTGAGGCGGCTGTGGTTGTGGTTTGAACTGGAACAACGAGTAAACGACGTTACGACGAATATCAATCATCATTTCGAGGAACATTTCATACCCTTCCTGCTTGTACTCAATCAAAGGATCTTTTTGTCCGTATCCTCGTAAACCAATCGACTCCCGCAGGGCATCCATTGCCTGTAGGTGTTCTCTCCACAGAGTATCAATCTGTTGCAAAATAAAGAATCGTTCGGCTTGACGCATCAACCCAGGCTGCATACCGTCAATCTGGTGTTCTTTGATGTCGTAAGCTTTACGCACCTCTTCACAGAGGAAATTTTTCATCTCATTGACGGTCATGTCTTCGAGATGCTCTGGTTCAACATCTTCTAGCAGATAGATGAACTCTTTAGCTTTATCCACCATTTTATCTAGCTTCCACTCTTCAGGAGGTAGCTCTGGGTTGACGTAGGCATCGACGATTTCACCCATGGTTTTCTCAGCATATTGAATTACCTGTTCTTTTAGGTCTAGTCCTTCTAGTACCCGACGACGTTCGGCGTAAATCGCCCGACGCTGATTGTTCATAACCTCGTCGTATTCAAATACCTGCTTACGGGTATCGTAGTAGAAAGTCTCAACTTTCTTTTGCGCTCCTTCAAGGGAGTTGGTAAGCATCTTGGACTCAATGGGCATATCGTCTTCAACCCGCATCATGTTCATTAGCTTTTCAACGCGATCGCCGCCAAAAATCCGCAGCAGGTTATCCTGTAAACTGAGGAAAAATCTGGTGGAACCAGGGTCCCCCTGTCTTCCAGCACGTCCCCGTAGTTGGTTATCAACCCGACGGGATTCATGACGTTCTGTACCAATCACATGCAAACCGCCATTGGCAACCACCTCTTCATGTTCGGCATCGGTAAATACATCATATTCTTTACGCACCATTTTGTAAGCTTCTCTGAGCTTTTCCAGCACGGGATCGTCCACAGGAGCATTTTCTGCTGCTACCGCAATTTTCTCTTCTGCTTCTAGTTCAGGTAAACTTTGCGCTCCATATTCCTTAACCGCAAACTTGACAGTTTCTTTCAGAAAATTCTCGGCTTCTGCTGATAGTTCTGTGGGAAAAATCTGTGGTGAAGCTTTCCAGGTTTTGACTTTTTTGCCGCTACTATTACCAAAACCTTTCCCTGAATCCTTGCCCAGATTAACCCCAGGAACGCTTGCCATCAAGTTATCGTCTTCAGGAGCAACTATTTTAGGCATCAGATATTCTCTAACCTTTAGTCTCGCCATGTAATCGGCATTACCCCCAAGGATAATATCTGTTCCCCGTCCTGCCATGTTGGTCGCAATAGTTACCGCTGTCTTACGACCAGCCTGCGCGACAATTTCCGATTCCCTCTCAACGTTTTCAGGCTTGGCGTTAAGCAAATTATGCTCAATTCCTTTTTCCTGAAGCAACTGGGAAATCAACTCAGATTTTTCCACACTGGTAGTACCCACTAATACAGGACGACCTCTTTCGTGCATATTAGAAGTATCTTCAGCTACTGCCTGCCATTTACCAATTTCTTTCTTAAATACAACATCGGCTTGATCTGCTCTTTTTGAAGGCAAGTTGGTAGGAATAATCGTTACCTGAAGACTATAAACCTTTTCAAATTCCGTCTCCTCGGTTTTTGCCGTACCAGTCATCCCCGCTAAAGTAGGATAGAGCAGGAAGAAGTTTTGATAGGTAATGCTGGCTAAAGTTTGGGTTTCTTTCTGAATTTGCACCCCTTCTTTGGCTTCGATCGCCTGGTGCAAACCATCACTCCAGCGTCTTCCAGCCAATACCCGCCCTGTAAACTCATCGACAATCACAATTTCGTCATTGCGCACCATATAGTTAACGTCTTTAGTAAAAAGCTCTTTAGCTTTAATCGCATTGGAAATATAGTGCGCCCAGGGATTTTCGGGGTCGTATAAATCTGTTACCCCTAAAATTTCCTCGGCACGAGCAAAGCCTTCGTCAGTCATCAAGATATTGCGGGCTTTTTCATCTACCTCGTAATCGCCAACTCCTTCTTCTGCGTTTATTTCTTCATCGTAGTCCGCTGACTGTGCCACTAACTGGGCTGCAATCTGAGATGCCTGAAGATACTTCTCTGTGGGGCGTTCTACCTGTCCTGAAATAATTAAAGGCGTTCTCGCTTCATCAATTAATACTGAATCGACCTCATCAATTACACAGTAGTTAAAGGGACGCTGCACTACCTCTTCCATGGAGACAGCCATATTGTCCCGTAGGTAATCAAAACCCAACTCACTGTTGGTAGTATAGGTAATATCACAGGCATAATTTTTTCTTCTTTCAGCAGGACTCATGCCCGATTGAATTAGACCTACGGATAGACCTAAGAAACGATGCACCTGTCCCATCCATTCCGCGTCTCTACGAGCGAGATAGTCGTTGACCGTTACGACATGAACTCCTTTACCTGTTAAACCATTAAGATAGGCTGGCAGGGTACATACTAGGGTTTTTCCTTCCCCAGTTTTCATCTCAGCGATCTGTCCCTTGTATAAAACTATGCCTCCAAGCAACTGCACATCATAGTGACGCATTCCTAGCACCCGAATTGCGGCTTCTCTAACCACAGCAAAAGCTTCAGGCAATATATCATCCAAGATTTCTTTGGTTTCTTCATCATTTTTGGCTTTAGCGAGCTGTTCGCGAAATTCTCCCGTCTTTGCCTTAAGCTCGTCGTCGGCTAGATCTTTGATATCCTCTTCAATTAGATTGATTTCCGCCACCAAAGGCTGAAATTTCTTGAGTTTTCTGGCATTGGGGTCGCCTAGCAGTCTTTTCAGCATAGTAGTTTTTATGAATAATCCGTATTCTTAATTGATCTGATATTTGCTTTCTAATCTTTGATTGTCTAGTCAGACAGCAATATTTAATAACTTTTAATAATTCTACCATTTGCCTCCTTCTGAGAAGATTAGGGATATCTACCTATTTGTCAGTTAACAGCAGCAAGCAGCATCGAAACCTCTATATGATAATTTAAGAGTTCTTAACCATAAGTTAGTCTAAGTAATCCAACATGAGTCAATAAAGCCTATCTAGCCAAATTATGCCTTTTACTTTGATTCAAGGAACTTTCAAACCCGATACTGGCAGACCTGACGGGGATACAGTACGATTTTTACCCAATAATTCGATGTTGGTATTTATCTTAAAGCGTCGTGGAAGATTACCAAAAATAAATCCAAACAACGGCTCAATATCTCTACGCTACGAAGGTATCGACGCAATGGAGAAAGGCGCAAAAACCCCAGAGTCGAGGGCTGCCACAAAACAAAACTTAGATTTGCTGGGCATTACGGAAACCGTCCGAGAAACCGAAGGGTATATTTTATCTAATCAGATTGATCCTAATGGGAGACCAATTTCATTTATTTTTACTGGCAAACTAGAA
Organism: uncultured cyanobacterium; assembly: GCA_963724445.1. GTDB lineage: Bacteria > Cyanobacteriota > Cyanobacteriia > Cyanobacteriales > Xenococcaceae > Waterburya. The sequence continues at coordinate 19,631 of CAVRWR010000222.1, forward strand.
GATGGAGAATCTGACGGAGATAGTGTTTTTCTGACCCCAAAGAGGATAAAATCTAGTCTAAATTATCAGTTACTAGTCAATGGCAATGCTTATCCTTTATATTACGACACCCTCTTTTTCGATCTGCGCCAAGAATTAACTAAAGCAGTAAAGACCGCAAGAGATTCAGATAAGGGTATTTGGCAAGATGATGTCACTACCAAAGGTTTTGCTTGGAAGGGAGCTAGTTCTTTAGAAAATCTGCCGCCCATATTTCCTAAGCTATGGCGAAGACTCCAGGGATATACTCAAGATCTTGATTTTGCTGATGATTCACAAACCCTAGAACGTTTTTCAGATTACCTACAAACTAAAAGATCGGAAAGAGTCTTAATTATAGACCGAGGAAGCTTTACAGGTTTTGATGATGTGATTGAAGTTGAAGCAAATAAGATTAAACTTTTATTTTCACCAGAAAAACTAGTATTTATGTCCTAATCTTTTCCACTGCTGCGGTATTAGTTGTTTTTAGTGCAAATGTACTGTTGCCAAACCCAATCAACGGTGGCGATCCTAAACTTACTGAAGTTGAGTTATTTATTCATTGCACTCTAACAACTGTACCTAATAATGTATTGCCCTATTCTCGAAATCATCTGAAAAACAAAACTGCATAAAAAAAATAGACCTATCGTATCTAGTCAACGTAAGCAAAATACACACACAAAATCTTATTTTTTACGAGGTCTAACATCATGAAGAAATCTACATTGGCTCTTTTAACTACAGTAATCGCTTTTGCTCCTCTGACTGCTTTTGCTCAGAATGCTCAAACCAGTATCCAAGGCAATACTAACTCTGCTGCGGCGGTAGGGGACGCTAACTTAATTTTGCAAAACGCCGATCAAGCAAACTATCAACAACAACTAAACCTTGATGCTTATGGCGTTCCTACTGCACCCAATGCTCAAACAGCAGTACAGCAAAATGCTAACGAAGCTGCTGCGGTAGGTGGTTACAATATTATCGACCAGAACGCAGCTCAAACTAGTGTTCAAGATCAAGTTGATGTACAACAATATCTTCCTTCTGGCTACTAATAACCAATAACGATTAAAGATCATTTTCCTCACAACCTAATTTAATTTAAGTCCTGGTAATTTCAGCCAAGGCTTTTTTTTTGCTCTGGTATTTTAAAATTATAAAGATAGGGAAACAGAAACTTTCTTGTTGAATCGATATTTTATATTTTAGCGATCGCTTTTCTAAACAATCTAGATTTAATTCAGATTGGTTCGCGGGGTAAAAAATCTGCCAGTCCCAGATAATTAATGCCTTGCGGGGTAATTTCAAAGCGATAAGGTAAGACTTCTACCCCTCGATCTACTCCTTGACGTAGCAGTTCCCCGTATTTTGGATCGCAAGAATCACTGGGGGCGAAGATATTGCAATCACCTCGATTAATAAAATAGAGCATTACTGCTTTGGTTTTGGGAACTAAATCAGCTAATTCTAGCAGATGTTTTTGTCCGCGAATTGTAACCGTATCAGGAAATAAAGCCAGATTATTTATACTAAGAGTTACACTCTTAACCTCAACATAGATTGCTGGCTGGGTATCGTCTCCTGTCAACAAGAAATCAATGCGACTTTTCTTATCTTTGCCATAGGGAACTTCTGAACGAACTGTACCATATCGATGAGCTAGTTCAGGCAAGATCTTTTGTTGCAGGGCTAGTTTAATAACTCGATTGGGGATGGCGGTATTTGTTCCCACCCAGGTATTCCCAAGCTGAATCATCTCCCAAGTGTATGGCAGTTTGCGTTTGGGATTATCGCTTTTAGACACCTGTACAATACTGTTGGGTAGGCTAATTCCTGTCATCGGACCAGTGTTGGGGCAGTGAGCAGTGACAATTTCTCCCGTATTCAACTCAATATCTGCTAAAAATCTTTTGTAGCGTTTAATTAGGCGACCTTGAATCAAAGGAGGATACTGATAGATTAGGCTCATAATTCATCATCAATTGAAGACGAGGCTAATTTTAGCAGGGTGCATATCGCAGTGCGTTAATCGGTTAGGACAAGATTAGTTAATTGCTCGTAAGTAATAAGTAATGAGTAATAAGTGTCCTACCTAAATACAAATGCATATTGCCATATCTATAAAAAGTATGGTTTTGGATGGGATAGAAAATGAGATAATTAACCTCTATACAAATTTCTGCTGTCTAATTTAACTACTAACTCAACTAGCCAAATCCATGTCCGATATTGAAACTTTAATCTCTCAAGTACAACAAGAAGCGCAGCGAGAAGAATTCCCTCTTGATGTTCCTGTATATGAATCTGCTGGCATCGAACCGACCAAACCCATTTTGTATGCGGGAAATTTAGCTAGTCCCCTGTGTTTTTTTGGTCGTGATTTAGGTAAAGATGAGGTTCATGCCCGTCAACCTTTGATTGGTGCTTCAGGAACGATGGTTAGACAAGGTTTTTACTATTCAGTTCACCATGATAAAGCTCCATCAAGAAAGGATTTAGACAATACTACAGTCGAAAGAGTTTTATTAACCAATACCGTTCCTTATAAACCGCCAGGAAATAAAGCCTATTTGATGAAGGTAAAAACCAGATTTCGTCCTTTTCTCGAACAGTTGTTTGTCTTTCATTGGCAAGGAAATCAAATTATTACCTTGGGAACAGAAGCTTTTAAGTGGTTTGCCCCTTATAGCGGGAAAGGAGAAGTTGATAGCTTTTATCGCCAAAGCGATCGCTTTGAAAGTCTATTGACTGTAAATATAAGTGCTACTGATGATTTGGGAATGTCCCATGCAAAGCCATAAATTTACTACCTTTGCCCCACCCTTCTCCCTTAAATCAGAAATATTATGCCGCCTTTCCCAAGATGTTACAGAATAGACTGGCACAGGTTGAGTTTTGAAATAGTCAATAAAATGGACTTCTTTTTGACAGTAAATAAACATATTAGTTTTACTTACATTAAGATTAAGGAAAAAACATGATATCTTATTAGTTAACTAGATCAATTTTTGTTACACTCTATACAAAACCATGAGAAATATACTTATATGACTAATAAGAAAACTGTTATTTCTCCCTCGATATTATCAGCAGATTTCAGCCGTCTGGGAGCGGAAATTGAAGCTGTAGATAAAGCAGGTGCAGACTGGATTCACGTCGATGTTATGGACGGTAGATTTGTGCCTAACATTACCATTGGACCGATGATTGTCAAAGCAATTCGTCCTCACACTAAAAAACCTCTAGACGTTCACTTGATGATCGTCGAACCAGAAAAGTATGTTGAAGATTTTGCTAAGGCTGGTGCAGATATTATTTCCGTTCATGCAGAACATAATGCTTCTCCTCATTTACACCGTACTTTAGGTCAAATTCGCGAGTTCGGTAAGCAGGCTGGAGTAGTCTTAAATCCTGGTACACCATTGGACTTAATTGAATACGTACTTCCTCTCTGCGATCTGGTCTTGATCATGAGCGTCAATCCAGGCTTTGGTGGTCAAAGTTTTATTCCCGAAATGGTAGAGAAGGTAGCAAAGTTACGCAAGATGTGTGATGAACGCGGATTAGATCCTTGGATTGAAGTTGATGGTGGACTAAAGCCAAACAATACTTGGCAGGTTTTGGAAGCTGGGGCAAATGCAATTGTTGCTGGTTCGGCTGTATTTAAAGCTCCAGATTACGCAGAAGCAATTGAAGGTATTCGTAACAGCAAACGTTCTCAACCTGAGCTGGCTAGGGCATAAGGTCAGTCTTTGACCATAGGTCATAATGCAATTTGCGTGAGCAGCAAAAGCCAAAAAGATTCATTTTCGAGAATGAATCTTTTTTATTGAGTATTAAACTCAGTGGAAATTAAGCACATATGTTTGATTATATAGATATCTGCCTAAAGTATACCTACCATATGAAGAGGACCACTACCGCTAAGTAACTCCACAAGTAGACCGATAAAGCCTAACATGGCTAGGCGACCATTCCAGACTTCTGCTGCGGTAGTTAAACCCCATTGCCATTTTTCTTGAGGATACATTTTCATGTTCTTCTTGGGATGAGTTACATCCTCGAACGAACAGGGGTTGTCATCTAGAGAATCAACGACTAGATTAGCCAGAGCGTCGATAAAGCCAGGATGGACGTTTAAAGCTGGAACACGGTGAAAATTTTCGATTCCTGCTTCTTCTGCTACTTCGCGGTATTCAATATCTATTTCTTGTAGAGTTTCAATGTGTTCGGAAACAAAGCTAATTGGCACTACGGCTAAATCTTTGATTCCTTTTGCTCCCAAATCTTTCAGAGCGTCGTCGGTATAAGGCTGCAACCATTCTACTGGGCCCACTTTACTCTGATATGCCAGACTATAGTGATTTGTACGACCGAGGGTTTCCATAATTAGCCGTGTACAGGCTTCAATCTGATCTTTGTAGGGATCTCCCGCCTCTTCTACATAACTTACTGGTACACCATGAGCGCTAAAAAACACGTGTGCTTTATTCGGATTGGGAAATTTGTCTAGCTCTTGAGCAATTAAGTCTGCCATAGATTGCAGATAACCAGGATTTTCGTACCAGGAAGGTACCAGTGTGTAGTCAACATCCCGCAAGGCGGGGTCTGTAGACCACATTTCTTCTAAAACGCGAAAGCTTGAACCGCTAGTGCTGATGGAAAATTGCGGATAGAGCGGCAAGACAACTACTTGTTTGATGCCGTCGTTTTTGATTTGAGCGATCGCTTCTTCTGTAAAAGGATGCCAGTAACGCATGCCAATATAGATTTTGACATCTTGTCCCATTTCTTTGAGCTTGTCTTGCAGCGCATTAGCCTGTGCTTCGGTTATTTCCCGTAGGGGAGAACCTCCACCAATTTCCAAGTAATTTTTTTGAGACGTTTTCGCTCTCAAGGTCGAGATCAACCAGGCTAAAGGCTTCTGAAATGCTTTAACTGGTAGTCTGATAATTTCAGGATCGGAAAATAAATTATATAGAAAGGGACGGACATCTTCGATTTTATCGGGCCCGCCTAGGTTAAGTAGCAAAACTCCAATACGACCCATAATTCTTATAGCTAATTTAAATTTTCAGTTTCTTTACTAATTTTAACAATATATCTTTTCTTTAGGATTTACTGTTCGCAGTACACAGAACTTAACTGACAAAATACATATATACAGCAGTACTTGTGCTATTTTCTCAGATATAGATCCAAGATTTACTTGAAATTTTGGCGAGGTTGCTCAGCATAATCGGTAAGATGGTTTGCGTTAAGCAACAGTTTATTATTTTCTAACTTCATCGCAACTTTATAGCATGTCCATCATTAGCTTACTACAGCCAAATTTGGTCTTAGGCAGTACTATTTTTAATTTGACTCCTCAAATCTTGCAAGAACATCGGCTTGATGGATTGATTCTCGATGTAGACCAGACTTTAGTGCCTTTTAAGCAAACAGAAGCTTCTACTGAACTACAACAATGGGTTGCACTGATTAGAGAGAATACGCCGATTTGGCTGGTAAGCAACAATATCAGTCACTCTCGTATTAACAACATTGCCGAATCGATGGATTTGCCATTTATTTCTGCTGCCCGAAAACCTTCTCGTCGCAAACTCAAACAGGCGGCACAAGCCATGAATTTACCTGTAGAACGAATCGCGATGGTAGGAGATCGCTTATTTACGGACGTTTTGGCGGGTAATCGTTTGGGAATGTTTACTATTCTAGTTGAGCCAGTCATTGACCCCTTGGTTGCGGTGCGCTCCCATCCCATTCGAGATTTTGAAATTTGGCTTTCTCAGTTGCTGGGGGTTACTCTTGCGACAATTCGATTTCTGCAACAAAAAGTAATAATTCTTGATTTCGAGAAATATAAAGAAAATATTACGAAATGAAAGAGCGGGGAAAATATTTGAGAATATACCTAGAGAATAAAATGAGGTCAGCAAATATAAAGACCTTAAATATAGTAGAAAAATATAAAGTCTAATGGTGTCTAGGGGGTTAAGTATCTCTTTAAGGCACCTATTCTAATTTTTCAATGAGTTTTCAATGAATTTTTAATTGAAGTATAGAGGGGCAAATTGACTATTGGAGTCGGCAATGGTCTTGAGAATGACTTGGTAATATAGTAAGGTGATTCCTTGCCAGCTAAACCTCAAGGCATTTTGTCGTGGGTATCGCTGCCGATAGTGATGTTGGTTCATCACATCCTGTAGAGATTTGGCATAGAGATCCAGGTTTGTCACATCACAGGTAATACCTCCATTACCAATAAAATAACGGCGAATCGCGTCATCAGTGGCGACTACGGGTAGACCAGATGCCATTGCCTCAATATACTTTAGTCCTCTAGGTTCTTGAGTTGCCGCAGAGGTAAAAATACTGCCGCTACGGTAAACTTGGGGCATTTGAGCATAGGCAAAAGCTCTAATTTGAAATCTTTCTCTACCTAATAAGCGATCGCCCATTGCGTGAAAATAGTCTCGACCTGAACCTGTTCCACAAATCAAGAGACTAGCCTGGGGTAAGCGGGCAACTGCTTCAATGGTTAGTTCGAGTCTGTGATGGCTGTCTCGTTCTAAAGGAGCAACACAAATAACACATGGCTTGGGTAAGCCAGTCGCGATCGCTTTCCCTTCGGGAGAGAATTCCTTGGAATCGATGCCCAAAGGAATGGTATCTATCGTTTGCTGAGGTGCCAGACGGTGAACATATTTAGCCACGACAGGATTGAGGGTAATTAGGCGATCGGGCTGTAGCGAGAGATTACGCCGTAAATGTTTACTTTGACTAAGCAAACTGTGGTGTTCTGTAAATAGAATCGGCGTTTTTCTCATTGCTCTAATGCAAGCCGCAACCAACAAACCCCCATAGCCATTCTGGGGCAAAATTAAATCTGCTGGGTTTTGTAAAAGATACATTACGCAAGGGAGAAAGCTAGTCAAATGTTCCAGGGCAATTCCAGAACGCTCAAAGCACCTGTGTAAAATTGGTGAGACGAAAGGATGACCTGCCAAACTAGAAACATCACTACGAGTAATTGATTTTATCGGACGACTAAAAGAACCGCAGTCAGCACCGCTTAACAGCTCAACTTCAAAATAATTATCTAGACGACGTGCTAACTCAATGGCAAAAACTGATGAATTTTCTTGCCAGTTGATTCCTGCATTGGGATGAATTAAGACAATTTTAGGCACGTTAAATTCTCCGCTATAAATAGGTAAGAGCAAGGCACTCAGGGACAAAGCAGCGTCTTGCCCATACAGGTTATTCTTGTTTGCCAAATTTTTGATCGCGAATTTTCCCCTTGGAAGTTTTCCCAAAAATAATGCTGTCTTCTTCTTCCAGCATCCAGTGGACTAGCTTGTGGAAATATTTTTTGAGCTGGTAAATTGTTTCTCTGAGTAGACTGTTCCCATCTTGAATCAATTGCAGTAAACGACTATAGCGATCGCGAAGCGAAGCGCAAAAGTGCGATCTTGGCGATTTACGAAGCTGATCCTTTAGGAGACATTCTGTTGTCACAGAAAAGCCGCCTAGTCCTTTAGGGCTTTTGAGACAATAGAAGCGATCGCTAAACGTAGTCGAAAAAATTCTGGAGATAAGCCAATTAAAGGATAGTGTTGTAAGGCTTGATGGCAATAATTATCGGCAATTGCGGGATCTGCTTCTTTACTCTCAATAATTTTGGCGGCTAATAATAAACTGGCATGACTATAGCTGCGGTTTTTTGGCGAACATACTGGGAAAGCTTCTCGATCAAAGGCTTTTTCAATAGTTGCTTGCAAATCTGTTTCCACCACCAAGAAATTTCTGGCTATACGTGCTTGATAGGTTCGGCAATAGACTAAGGATTCGGGGATAAGCATAAACTGATAGCGATCGCTAAGTCTAAGCCACAGATCCCAATCTGGAACTATCTGTAATTTCGGGTCTAACAACCCTACTACATCAAAACAGCTGCGACGAATCATGACGGAAGACAAAGCGATGCGATTGTATTTTAAAAATTCTTGCTTTGACCATCCTGAGTACTGATGTTTAATAATTTTGCCCGTGGATTTGCTGTAATGATCGATTAACAATAGCCAAGAGTGGATCAGACCAACATCCCGATGACGATCGAGGCAGAATACCTGCTGTTGCAGTTTATCAGGATGCCATAAGTCTCCAGCAACGAGCAAAGAAATATATTCTCCCTTAGCTGTAGTAATTCCTTGATTAAAGGTGGAGGCAAGACCTAAATTTCGTTGAAAAACAAATTTTAGACGGCAATCTGGATTAAGCTTCCAGCTTTTGCCAGGAGGGCGATCGCCCTCCTGGCAAAAGATGAGGACTTCGTAGTTATCATAGGTTTGCTCTAGGATACTGTTTAGAGTGGCTGATAAATAGCCGATCTCTGCATAAGCAGAAACAATTATCGAAATTGTCGGCAATTCAAATAACATGGTTAGAGTATATGGAAATAAGGAGAATTAGTGATCGACAGTCGGCTGTTTTGGTGCATTGATTGGCACTTTGGTAGTCAATTGCAGATATAAATACAAATTTTTGTAAGTTACTCTATCCCAGTTATGATTTACTGCAATGTATGTCTGCGCTTTCTTTGCCATTGCCAACATCAGATTTGGTTTAGCCATGGCATATTTTAGCTGTGCCACCAGAGAGTCAAGTTGTCCAGATTTAAATAATAAGCCGCGATCGCTATTGAGTATTTTTCGATGGATAATAGTATCACTTGCCACAATCGGAATGCCTTCCCGCATCGCCTCTAGCATCGTCATTGATGAACCAAGACTATTTCCTTCAGACGGATCGATAAATATATCAGCACCACCCACAAGTTCAGTCAAAAAACGACCTCTTATTTCGCCAGTGAAAATAATATTGTCATCTCGATCGACTGTTTCTAGTAGAGTGTTGGCATATTCAAGATATTGACCCATTCCTCCCGCCAAAATAAGCTGCCAATTATCAGTTTGTAATTCTTGAAAGGCTTTAATTAGTAAGTCGAGTCTTTGCTCGGGTTCAAAGGTTCCCAGATAGAGAATATACTTGGTTCGATCCAAGCCAAAAGCCTTCTTCCTGTCCAAAATTTTCTCACTGGAAACATAGCTAGCTGGTGCATTTACAATACATTGGGGAAAAATACCGTACTTTGCCAAAAAATAGTCTGCTAAAGCCTCGGAAGTAACGATAATATCATCACTACTCTGCACTGCCGTCTTTTCAATTCGAGACAACAGCCAGTGAAATATTTTGTGCCATTTAACTGGCTGGCAATCAAGCTGATGGCAAGTAACTATGACTGATGAATTAGAAAACAATTGAGGAAACCAAGCAAACCAAGCTGCGGCTATTCCGTGAATATGGATAACATCATAATTACCGAAGCTTGCCCAGATAGTGTTTAAAGCAGTGGTGAACAAATGATTTAACTGTCTTCCTGGTATGGAAGATAGCGCAATTAGTCTAACTTGATGATAGTAATGAATCGAAAACCAAGACTGGTGATGATATTTAGGTTGGACATACAGATCTACCTTGTGTCCCCGCTGAGTAATTCTCGGATATAATTCTTGACAATAGCGTTCAATTCCTCCATGTTTTGCAGGAATTCCTTTGGCACCAATAACGGCAATTTTCATAGTGTTATTTAGCTAATGATTTGCTGGAAATAGTATTGATATATCAACAGAAAATAATTAATTTTCCGCTGTTTAGATAAGATAAAATACTCCAAGTAAAACATTTTCCTTGCCTAGTACAATATCGAACATACTAAAAGACCTTTATTGCAGTATTAATCTGTCAATTACGCTTTAGTAGAATAAAAAATAAGCTGTGATTATTTATTTACGATTTACTTAATTTACTTAGATAATCTATTAATATTTTTAGCGCTAAAAATCTAGCTATCGTTAGTTTGGTAATGGACTTCTCGTGCCAAGCTGATTATGAAAAAATGCAGTGTTTACTCTTAAACTAAGTATATTTATTTAAGAGAAAACACTGAGGTTATTTTCAAGCACGATCATAATCGCTTAAATTGGAATTGGCAACGGCAATTTTTGTAAAATGGACATTTATTTGTCAGTAAAATCACGTAAGTTAAAGCTGAAGAGGTTTTGAGATAAATGCAACTTTTTGATTTTCTAAAATCAAAAGCTTTGACTATAAATTTTGCTTCAGTTAACTACTTGAGAACTCATAAGTAAAGCTCTGCTAAATTAGGTTCAGGTAATTATTAATTCTTCTTGGGTTTTTTCCTGGGTGTATTAAATTGTGAGGTAGCATCACAAGCGATTTCACTATTTCCCAGCCAACAACGATCCAGCATTGTTTTGCTAGAGTCAAAAGATAAACTAAGAAAAATTATTATGAATAAAGCTATTTTCCGTATCTTAGATGCGAATCTCGATCGCGCTAGAGAGGGGATGAGAATAATTGAAGAGTGGTGTCGTTTGGGTTTGAACCATCAGCCTTTAGCCGAGGAATGTAAGCATATCCGTCAAGAATTAGCACAGTGGCACAGTTGGGAGTTACGCCAAGCTAGAGATACCCCTGGGGATGTCGGGACAGATTTATCTCATGCTCAAGAGGAAGTACGGGAGAGTATTGAACAACTGCTTCAGGCTAATCTATGTCGATCGCAAGAAGCCCTAAGAGTCTTAGAAGAATACAGCAAGCTCTATAAGCCTGAAATGGCGGTAGCCTGTAAACAGCTAAGATATCGTGTTTATACAATTGAAAGTACCCTATTAAACAGCTATCGACATCAGCAGCTACAAAGCGCACCACTGTATCTAGTAACTTCTCCCCAACCTGAAATACTCAAGACAGTAGAAGCTGCACTTAAAGGTGGCTTAAATTTGGTTCAGTACCGCGATAAAGACGGCAAAGATAGCGATCGCCTAGAACAAGCTCATCAACTGTGTCAGCTATGTCATCAGTATAATGCGTTATTTATTGTTAACGATCGGGTGGATATCGCTCTGGCGGTAGATGCCGATGGGGTGCATTTAGGTCAACATGATGTTCCAGTAGCTTTCGCTAGAGAAATCTTAGGTAGCCATAAAATTGTTGGTCGTTCCACTACCAATAAGCAAGAATTGACTAAAGCGATCGCCGAAAGAGCTGACTACGTTGGAGTAGGTCCTTTTTATGAGACACCCACCAAGCCTGGTAAGGCAGCATTGACCAAAGAATATATTGATTACGTCAAGGTAAAATGTCCTGTTCCCTGGTTTGCCATTGGGGGGATCGATCTTAGTAACTTAGATGCAATTCTAACTATAGGCGCACAAAGAGTAGCAGTGGTTCGCGCTATTATGCAAGCAGAACAACCAGCTCAGGTGACTCGTCAGTTTTTGACACAGTTAATTAGACGGTAATTACCCCAATGGGGAGTTAGATCTATGTTGAATACAACTAATACAATAAATATACAGGTAAATGGAGAAAGCCATACCTGCACAACGCAAACTACTTTACCAGAGTTGGTAACACAGCTCGACCTTAATCCTCGCCTGATCGCTGTAGAATACAACGGGGAAATATTACACCGTCAATACTGGGAAGAGACTCAGATGCAGTCAGGCGATCGCTTGGAAATTGTCACAATTGTCGGTGGAGGGTAAGGGATTAGTCATCACTAATCACTAATTACTAATCACTAACTAATGATAGTTATCAGAAGCTGAAATATTGAATTTTTAAACATGATGATTAACCGAAAAAGGAAAATGATTTTTAAACGAAATTGGTCTAAACTTTGGCTTAAATCAGTCGTCGCCCTGGCACTGGTTAGCATTCTTGTCTTGGGTAATGCTGGTGATGCGATGGCTGCCCGCACGGGAGGCAGAATTGGCGGTGGTTCTTTCCGCGCCCCTTCCCGTAGTTATTCAACTCCTCGTAGCGGTGGTTATGGTGGCGGTTACAGATCCCCTGGCTATGGCTATGGTGGTGGCGGCTTCGGCTTTCCTTTCTTGCTACCCTTCATCGGCTACGGTGGTGGCGGATTATTCTCTATTCTGATCTTTTTTGCGATCGCCAGCTTTTTGGTTCGTAGCTTCCAAAATGCGGGAATTGGTCAAGGTAATGAGTATGGTAGTACTTCTAAAGTTGGAGTAGCTCAAGTACAGGTAGGCTTGTTAGCTAAGTGCGCGGGAATTACAACCTGAATTGAATCGCCTAGCATTAAGCGCCGATACCAGCACTGCTTCAGGAAGAGCAAAGGTTCTGCAAGAGGCAACTCTGGCTCTATTACGTCATCCTGAATATTGGATGTATGGTGCCACAAACTCCGAAAAAGCCAGCTTAGAGGCAGCAGAAGCTAAGTTTAATCAATTTGCTTTAACCGAGCGCAGTAAGTTTACCGACGAAACCCTGACTAATGTTGACAACGTAATTAGCGACGATGCACAGAAAACACTAGGTGGTGAGACCGCCGATGGTGCAATTCAGCTAAAAGAAGGTGACTCAGGAGAATATATTGTTGCGACAGTAATTGTCGGTGCTAGTGGTAATTTGGATTTACCCAAAATAAATAGTGAAGGTGATATGCGTCAAGCATTGCAGCAAATTGGTAGCCTAGGAAGCGATCGCCTCTTAGCGGTAGAGATCCTCTGGACACCCCAAGCTGATGGTGACACATTGTCATCCGATGATATTTTGGCGTACTACCCCAATCTCAAACTAGTTTAAGTCTACAGGTAGGGGCGATTTCTTCAATCGCCCCGATCGAGAAAAAATCTGCTAAAAAAGCGAAGAAAGCTGGTACATTTGAATAGGTATAGACCTGGTTTTGTATTAATCAACCTTTTAAATAAATTAATTACTTGTAACGGAGATTGAGCTATGGATTGGCGTGTAATTGTAGTTGTAGCACCTTTGGCGATCGCTGCTAGCTGGGCAGTATTTAACATCGGCAGTGCTGCCTTGGCACAGGCACAAAAATACTTCAATAAAAAAGGATAAGTATTTAATAAGTAATAAAATAAAGTTATTTCACCGACTAGGTATTCTTTTTGCTTTGGTCGGTTTTTAATTGAAATCAAAAACTTCTATCAAAAATTTATAGAGGAGGTTTGACTCAGGGCATAATCAAGGATTATGAGATTAATCTTACTTCTGGTGATTATGTATTTATCTGCCCGTTAAATCCTATCCCTGATTATCCAATTTTAGTTAAAGAAAAATTAGAATTAAATTAATTATTGATGATTAACTTAGAGGGATAATCACCCCCAGAATGAATCTTGATGGTAATTATCGAATTATCAATCTGTCGGGATTCATGAGGTAGCTTTCCATCACCAGGATTTACGGGATAAGCGGGAAAATAGGCGGCACTAAGACTAAGACGGAGGCTATTACCTGGGTCGATTGACATACAGGTAGGCTGTAAGGGAATCTTAATTGCAGTTGGACTGGAGTCGATCGCAACTACTCGTATATATCCCTGAGTAAAATTAAGCACTGCACCATTTTGGTTAACGTTGGACAAAACAGCGCAGAGATCGAAGCTCGGATTCTCTACTGTACAGTAAACTTCTAGAGTTATTGCCCCTGCAAAATGTAAGTCTGATTCTAGAGGAGCGGAAGTATAAGTTAAAACGTCAGAACGACAGTCTAAATGCGATCGCTCAAAAGAGCCACCAGGATAAGAAGCATGTCCTCCTAGTGCGGGTACTGGTCGCCAAGGATCGTGAACTAGAATATCTATATTGTTATCGAATTCAGCAATTATTTCCCCCAGATCGGTTTCAATCAATTCACGAGGAGAAAGATCGGTAATATTCTCAACTTCCTCATATCTCCATAGCATTCCACTATCTTCTCGGATACTAGCCAAGCCATCGCTAGCTAAATAGTAAATTATTTGAGCCTCTGGTAATTTGTCGAACTCTCGCCAGCTACTGCTACCCATCTCAAACAGACAGATCGGCGATTCTTCGAGTAATCCTGTGTCTTTGCCCTTTAACCAGTGATCGAACCAACGAATCTGAATCTCATCAATCGGGTTTTGTGCTTCGATTCCATAATCTACCGCACCTAGTTTTCTGCCCCAGGGGAGATGCCCCCAAGGTCCTACCAGAAGATGCTGGGGTTGTTGGCATTGGGTAATCATTGCCTGATAAAGATTCATTGTTCCCCGCAGATAAGGATCGAACCAGCCCCCCACGTGCAGCATAGGAAGGTCTACTTTATCTAAAAGATATTTTGGCGATCGCTTTTGCCAATACTCTGCATCTGGATCGCAGTTATACAGCCACTGATGATAAAAAGAATCGGCGGCTAACTCTTTCATCAACTCAGGATTAGCTGGAATTGAGCCATGTAAAGGTAAATCATTAGAGGCTGCTTTCAGTTTTAAATAAGCAGCTTCATCTCCTTTTCGTCGTGCCGTTTCCCCCGCAAGCTGAATTGCCCAGGCGAGATTGGCAAATAGACAAAATGCCCCATTTTCGTATGCCCAATCGGTGTAAAGGTCATAAGCGACCATCGCAGGAGCGATCGCTTTAAGACATTCTGGCTGATGTACAGCAGTGTATAACTGAGTCATTCCCTGATAGGAAAAGCCATACATTCCTACTTTTCCTACACTATTTGGTAGACTCGATACCCAGTTAATCGTATCTAAGCCATCAGCAACTTCATGGGTAAACAGATCGAACTCTCCTTCAGAGGTTCCTCTACCCCGCACATCTTGGATAACCACTAGATAACCTTGTGCTGCATACCAACAAGGATGAGCATAGACCACGGTAGAAGCAATTTCTCTGCCGTAGGGCTGGCGCATCAACAGAATCGGCAACTGTTCATCAGTATCGGGACGATAGATATCTGCATCTAATCTTATTCCATCCCTAGTTTGCATTGATGCTGTTTGTTTGATGATTTTAACCATTATTTAAGCTAAAGAAAGTTACTGCTCTTTAAATCTGCTTAAATAATTTTCCTACTTCAGGGTGATAAATCAGCATATAGTTCCAAATAGATATTACTCCCAATCGCTCAAAACACCATAAATTCCCCAAATAGCCATCGCCCTTAAATAATGACTTGCCCTAAATGTACCCACCGCAGTAATCGCTTCAGGAGTCCTGAACTGTAAACCGTTTTCATATATTTGCTTCACTACAGTTTCCGTTAACTTAAAAGCTTCTTCTTTCATGTCCATTTGCAGCATAAATGCCGCTAAACCAAAGTTGATTCCCGTCCAGACTTCTAAAGGATGAGTATCGTCGGGATTTACAGGACTACCATCGGGCAATACACCATTGGCTGCGCCATATTTGCCGTCATGAAATTTGAGGAAACAGGCATCGTAGATTTTATTCAAAGTGGATTTAGTATATTGTGATTCCACTACGTCAGGTAAACCCAGTAAGCGAGCGTAGAATTGCCCACAGAGTTGATCTGCCATGACTGCATTTGAGCCACTACCCGTATCGAGGCGATAATATTCCCCATTCCAGAGAGCATCATGATAGAGCGATCGCGATTGGTGAAGCCAACTATTATAGGTATTAAGAGTATTTTGAATACCTGTAGGAAAATCTTTGGGCTGTAGTGTAGGATTTGTTGGTGGATTGTCTATTAATATTTTACCAATCTTAATTGCTGCTTCAAGTGCGGCGATCCAGAGTCCGCCACAGTAGGCACTAACCCCCTGTAGTCTCCAGTCGTCAAAGGTTTGGTCTGGTGCGCCAGAGTTTTCGGGGATGCCGTCGTTATCGTGGTCAAACTGCTTGAGGTATGCCAAGGTAAGAGTGATGCTGTCCCAACATTCCCACAGGAAATCAGTATCTCTGTCACCTGTCAGTAAATAGTCACGATATACCTGCAAGACAAAATCGCTGGGTAAGTCTTTCCACTGGTTACAGTCTTGATAGGAAGTATAGTTAGTCTCCTGCCAAGGATGCTCGTTCGGTGCGCCAAGGTCGTGAGGTGTTGCACCACCTTCTTTTCTGATGGCACTAGAGCGATCGTAACCCACAGTGCGCGGGGTATCATCATGATGGGGAATGGCTCTGGCAAAGGCTTCGAGGACAGATTTATCTAGTTTTGACCACAGCATCATTAAACCAAAGGAACCATACAAGCGCACGTCTAGGCTTTCATACCAGCGGTAGTCCAGGCATTCTAAGACCCCAAACTGCCCTACAGGGTCGTTTTCTGTGGCTGCTGTCCAGAGAGTACCACCATCAGCAAGTAAGTATAGCTCATTAAACAGCGCCATCTTAAACCAGTCGGGCAAGTCATTTCGTTGCAGGATCGGCTGTTGCCAAGCCATGATTTTCTCTCGCCACATATCGCTATGTTTGAGGGAAGTCCGCACCATACTCCAGGCGTTTTTACCATTGCGTCCAAAAAAATCCGTATAGCGACGATAGTAATTAATTCCCTGCTTAAATTCTGTAATTGGTAAATCCCAGGCTAGAGTAAAAGGAATTTTCTTCGTCTTACCTGGCTTAATCGTTAAGCGAATGGCGATCGCACAGGCAATCTGTTCACCAGGATCGGCGGGTGTTTCATCCTGTAGATCGGGTAATGAACCATCAGCCTCAAAGCTGTCCCAAACTTCAGATCCGTCACCGTCGGGATTCCAACGGCTGAGATAAAATACTTCTACACTGGGATTATAAACTGAGGCGATCGCAATTTGCCCATCTCCTTCTTGCACCTCCTCGTGAGGCTGCATCCGATTTAATAAACAGCCTACTCGATAGTTATCCTGTATCCACTCGTTATAGTTACCCGTACTGTCGCGCCACTTTGGTTGATATTCATATTCAGGACTGCCGTCATCCCGCACTTTAATCGTTGGTGATTTGATAGCATTGGTAAACCAGCCGACGGTATTTTGCCACGTCAGCATAATGCTCAAAATTATCGGACGATCTGTTGGGTTATGTACCGTCCAGTCAAAATTTACTATCGGATAGCTAGCCTCCTGATAATTTTCTGCCCAAATCGGCGAAGATTGTTCACAGATAAGATTTGCGGCAAATACTCCTTGATACTCATACCAACTGCGAGGATATAAGGCACTATAGGTACCCTGTTCTTTGGGATACCATGACCAACAAGACAAGGTATTGTCTTTTGGTACTTCCGCTGCCAATGCATAAGCCTGAGTACCCGATTCAGTTTGTTCAAATACGCTAAACTGACAAGCGGGAATGGACTCAAAAATATGTTCCCCACCATCCAAATGCCACAGGTTAAAATCTCCCTTGGTTGAACGACCAATACACCCAGCCCCCATGCCGCCCAAGGGCATGCCATGCCAGGGACCATCATCTAGATTGCTAGCGTAGCGTACTGTGTAGGGATTATCCCATCCTTTGCCGATAGAACGTTGCCAGGCACAATTAGGAATCTGAGTAGGCTCTTGGTTGGGTATCATACGCTCAAATAACTGGTTAAAGCAGAATTCAGGATAACAATAAAATCTTAGATTAACCAGAATTGCCATTAATTACTAGCGATCGGCTGTTTGGAGTTTTCTCAGTGACTTCAACTAAATTATCAAAAATATCTGACATATATCTTATTTTGTATGTCAAGTTACATTCATAAAAGTTTAAATAAGTTAAAGTATATATACAACATCAAAGGTGAGTACTAATGGAAAATACAGAAAATAAATTTGGCTTCACTAAATTTGCCGAAGACTGGAATGGTCGTTTAGCAATGATTGGCTTTGTGGCAGCTATGGCAGTAGAATACTTTACTGGTCAAGGCATTCTCGGTCAGTTAGGTATTATGTAGTCTTAGCAGGGTATTTATCAAAGCCTTCAACTGCACTAATAAACTAGATACATTCTGAACATTAGAGAGAGTTGGTACAGCAAGCTGTTGCTTACCAACTCTCTACTTATTTAAACTTAAACTAAGTTTTTCTTTAAAACCAGACCGATCGCAACCAAAGTTGATAGGCTAAATACAGCTTCGGTTCTAATAAGCAACATCTATTAGAAGTAATGGGGAAAGTTTGGTGCGAATCCAACGCTGTCCCGCAACTGTAATGAGGCGAGCGACCCCGTGTTATGCGGAGCGGTCTTTAGGACGGCGTAAGACGTTTATACCCACCACATTGGGTGCAAGGGAACGCGCGATGTCTATCAATAAGTCTCTTAGTCAGGATGCCCGCCGATCGCTGAAACCATATTAATAAATTTGCAATCTGCGAGGCACAGATGGTCAACTCTTTAACTCCAATTAGTCTTAGTTCTGTTCAATTAGCCCCTTTACCCTATCAAAGACCTTTATTGGCGATTGGTCACGGTACGAGAAACGATCGCGGTAGGCAGACATTTATTGATTTTGTGGAAACATATCAGCAGCTAGATACCTCTCGTCCTGTAATTCCCTGTTTTCTGGAATTAACTGAACCGACAATTCAGCAGGGAGTAGAAGCCTGCGTCGAACGAGGCTATACAGATATTACGGCGCTGCCTATTCTTCTGTTTGCTGCTAGACATAATAAGTTTGACGTTACTAATGAACTAGATCGATCGCGATTGTCCTATCCACAAATAAACTTTAGCTATGGTCGTCACTTTGGCATCACGCCTAAGATTATCGAACTGTGGCGAGATCGCCTGGCAGAATTAGATCGACCAAAACACAACCCGCGCCACATTTCCCGAGAAGATACCGTACTTCTATTTGTCGGTCGCGGTTCTAGCGATCCTGATGCCAATGGTGATGTCTGCAAACTAGCTCGAATAATTTGGGAAGGCAGTGGCTACAAGAACGTAGAAACCTGCTTTATCGGTATTACTCATCCCCGTCTTGAAGAGGGTTTCCGTCGGGCATATCTGTATCAGGCAAAACGGGTAATTGTGCTGCCCTATTTCTTGTTTACAGGGACTTTGATGGAGAAGATCTTTAACATTACTGCTCAACAGGAAGAACAACATCCTGAGATTGATTTCGCCTGTTTACCAGAGATGGGGATTACTTCTCAGTTGCTTCAGGTGATTCGCGAAAGAGAAATTGAAGCACAGTTAGGTCAAGTAGCCATGAACTGCGAAATGTGTAAGTTTCGTCTAGCAGCGGCAGATGGAGAAGCGGGACACGGACACGGACACGGACACGGACATCACCACCATCACGCCGATAGCGATCCTTACGCCAAGTTAGAAGATTATCATCAGCGCATTTGGAAAACGCCATAGCTGGAAAACATAGTCAACGTAGGGTGGGTATTGCAATGCCTATCAATACAGTAGATTGTTGCTGTAATGCCCACCGAAATTATGATGTTTTGAATGTCCTACATATTAATCGTAAGGGAGAAGGATCGTTCGCCCCTACACAAACGATTGGTGTTAACTGTAATTGTTTTAGAGCAGTCTCAAATATCTCAGGCGCAGATTTGCGATCGCCTACTAATTCTGAAATGACAACAGATTTTTGTTTCTATTGCCAATAGTTACTGCTGATTGGTCAATAAACAGACCAATTTTTAAACCATAGATTGTTCCTTTTAATTTAAGTTTGTGGGAAATACTAAATTGTATATTTTTGATTTTTTTCGGTTTTAAATTAGCCAATTAACTGCAAAGTATAAGTTAAATCGTAACTGCAAGCTGAAATATGGACTCTAGTTTAATCCTCTCCAATATCCTCAATCCTCCAGTTCTGTTCTTTTTTATTGGCATGTTTGCGGTTTTCCTCAAGTCTGATTTAGATATACCTCATCCCTTACCTAAACTATTTTCTCTTTATTTATTATTTGCGATCGGGTTTAAGGGGGGACACGAGATTCATGAAAGCGGGATCAATACAGAAATTTCTCTTACTTTGCTTGCTGCAATCCTCATGGCTGCGATTGTCCCAGTTTATTCCTTCTTTATTCTGAGGCTCAAATTAAATATTTATAATGCAGCCGCGATCGCCGCTACCTATGGTTCAATTAGTGCCGTTACCTTTGTCACTGCTAGTTCTTTTCTAGAACAGCAGGTACCACCTGTGGCATATGGAGGACACATGGTAGCAGCTTTGGCATTGATGGAATCTCCAGCCATTATTGTAGGTCTAATTTTGGCACGGTTGTTTGCCCACTCCTCAAAGGACAATAACATGGCAGAGGCAAAAGAGTTTTCCTGGTCGGAAGTTTTACGGGAAGCTTTTTTAAATGGTTCAGTATTTCTCTTATTAGGTAGTCTAGTGGTGGGAATGATCACCAGTCAAAATGGTTGGGATCGGCTGGAGGTATTTACTGGTGACATATTTTATGGCATGTTAACGTTTTTTCTCTTGGATATGGGTCTAATTGCTGCTAAAAGAATTGACGATCTCAGGAAAAGCGGCTCTTTTGTAATCGGATTTTCCATATTTATGCCTGTGTTTAATGCCCTAATCGGTATTTTTATCGCCAAGGTGATTGGCATGTCTCCTGGTAATGCCCTGCTGTTTGCC
Source organism: uncultured cyanobacterium (assembly GCA_963724445.1). Classification (GTDB taxonomy): domain Bacteria; phylum Cyanobacteriota; class Cyanobacteriia; order Cyanobacteriales; family Xenococcaceae; genus Waterburya. Next base: position 40,091 of record CAVRWR010000222.1, read on the forward strand.
GTGTTGTGTGCCAGTGCTTCCTACATTGCCGTTCCCGCAGCGATGCGTATGACCGTCCCCGAAGCCAACCCCAGTCTATATATCTCGATGGCTTTAGCTTTGACTTTCCCTTTCAATATCATTATTGGCATCCCGATCTATTTAGCAATAATTAACCGTATTTGGAGTTAACAGAGATTACAACTGTGGTTAGTTAGCAAAAATTGACCATTCAATTAGTTAATTCTGAATTAAAATAATCAACATATCTTCCTCGCCCAAACTAGTGTATATGTAATAGTACGGACAATAAAAAGTAGCCATTTATGCTTTCACTACAGACTCCCCAAACTCCCGCCAAATCTAAACTGACTGTGACAAATCGCATTCTTCTGGTTGAGGATGAAGACTTAATTAGAGAGATGATCGTAGTTGCTTTGGAAGAAGAAGGTTATGAGGTACATACAGCAAACAACGGTAGAGATGCCTTAAATATCTTGCAAAGTCCAGATTTTAGCCGCGATAAGTTAACCCCCGATTTAATTATCTTGGACTTGATGCTTCCAGAAGTAAATGGCTTAGACATTTGCCGTCTACTCCGTTATCAGGGTGACATTACTCCTATTTTAGTAGTTAGCGCCAAGAGTAGCGAAACCGATCGGGTATTAGGTTTAGAGGTGGGGGCAGATGACTATCTGACTAAACCCTTTAGCATGAGAGAATTAATTGCTCGCTGTCGTGCCTTATTGCGTCGTCAGAGATATATCGATGCTGCACCAAGTTCAGTCCAAAAGTATCGTGATATTAGCCTTTTTCCTCAGGAATGCCGCGTTATGGTTCGGGATATAGAGGTAAATTTATCCCCCAAAGAATTTCGTCTGCTAGAGCTATTTATGAGCTATCCTCGCCGAGTTTGGTCGAGAGAGCAGTTGATCGAGCAAGTATGGGGAGCAGATTTTCTGGGAGACACCAAAACTGTGGATGTTCACATCCGTTGGTTAAGAGAAAAGCTAGAAGAAGAACCAAGTCAGCCTGAATATCTAATTACCGTAAGGGGCTTTGGCTATCGTTTTGGCTAGATAATTGAGCAAAAGCTATAGGCTTATATCCTAGAGCTTATAGCCAGGGTGAAGCCTCCTTAGTACTGTTTTTGGGACATAAGTTATACGCTTCTGCTAAAGTTAGCTCAGGATGAGTGAGTAACTACACTGTGGCAATTTACTGTGGCAATTTTCTTTTTTCTCTTGGGACTAGTGGTTGGTCTTGGCATCTATGTAGGACAACAATATCGATTTAAGCAACAATTAAAGAAAACCCTTCGTACTTATGCCAGAGATGAAGATCGTGAAGTTTCTTTGCCGTTGCAATCTTTAATCCGACGAGAATTGAGCGACCTCGATCGCCAGCGTAAAATCCTAGAAAAAGATAAGCAAGCTTGGCAAGAGCTGATTGAGCAAGCACCCATCGGCTATTTACAGGTGGATGGGGACAATCAGCTATTAGGCTGTAACTTGAGCGCTAAGGAACTATTGCGAATCGATCCTCGTAGGTCTTTAAGGGTTCGATTATTGTTAGAGCTGGTACGCTCCTATGATTTAGATGTTTTAATTGAGGAAACTCGCAAAGCTCAACGTTCTACAACTAAGGAGTGGATATTTTTTTTCACGCGCTACGTTTCGCCCGAAGAACCAGTAACTAATCCAGAGAACCCTCCCCAAAAGATTGTTGAGTCGATCGCCCTTAAGGGTTATAGTTTTCCCCTCTCCAATCAGCAGGTAGGCGTTTTTATTGAAAATCGTCAGCCTTTATTCGAGTTAGCCCAATCTCGCGATCGCACTTTTTCCGATCTGACCCACGAACTACGCACCCCCCTCACTTCAATTTCTTTGGTCGCAGAGAACCTGCTGCGTCGTTTACAAAACCCCGAACGTCGGTGGGTAGAGCAAATGCTGCAAGAAACCAACCGCCTGATCGAATTAGTTCAAGAATGGCTAGACTTAACCCAGCTTCAGGCTGCCCCCGATCGCAATTTAAACTACGAAACGATTAACCTTTGTGAATTAGTCCAATCAGTTTGGCAGACTTTAGAACCAATTGCTAAAAGAAAAGATGTCACTCTATCCTATCGAGGGGACTTAAATCTAACCCTATCAGCAGATCGCTCTCGGTTGATTCAGGTCTTTCTCAATCTCTTAGATAACGCTATCAAGCATAATCCATCCCAGAAAGAAATTTTAGTTCAAGCATTACGACAAAATTTTCCAGAGTCTAATATGATCGATCAAATTAAGATTGATGTAATTGATTCGGGCAAGGGTTTTAATGCCTCAGATTTACCCTTTATTTTTGAAAGACTCTATCGAGGTGATAAATCGCGCATGAGAGAACAGAAAAATCAATCTGTCGTTGACGGAAGTGGTTTAGGTTTAGCCATTGTAGAACAAATTGTTCAAGCACACGGAGGCGAGATCGTCGCCAAAAATCATCCTGAAATTGGTGGTGCCTGGATGGAAATTACTTTGCCTGTGGAAAAAATTTGAAATTTGCTGCCTATTTTAGTAAATTCAACCACAGTTCTTTAGCAAAATTTAATCTTATTTGCTAATAATAGTAATGCGTGTCGCAAATTTATATTTAATAAATATATTTACAAAATACGTTTTCAAAAATATCCCTGAATTATATGAATAATCTTTAAGGTCAGTGACTTTAATACCTAAAGCTAATCGTCAAGAAGCAAATAAACTAGAGCGTTCAATTCTGAAAGTTCAACAAGAGGTTCTGCGAATGGGGACTCTAGTTGAACAGTCTTTCCGTTTGAGCCATCAATCTCTGTTTGAACAAGATGTTGATGCCGTCGAGAAAATAATTGTTTTAGAAAAGCAGATTGACATATATTATCGTCAAATTGAATCCGACTGCGCCACTTTAATGACGCTGCAAGCTCCTGTTGCTCAAGACCTGCGGATGCTTAGTGCCATTATGCAACTGGTGCGAGATTTAGAGCGAATTGGAGACTGCGCTCAAGATCTGACAGAAATGGCAATCAAGCTCATGAAATATCCTCCCCACCAGCTTTTGCCTGAAATCGCCCTAATGTCAGACCATGCTCAACTGATGTTAGCGACTAGTTTGGTGGCACTGGCAGATTTGGATTCTAGTGCAGGGGCGAGGGTGAAAGAATATGACGATGTGGTGGATGATGCTTACGATCGCCTTTATCAAGCGATCGCTTTTTCCCAAAATGTCCCAGGACCTGTTGAGCCAATTCTTTTATTAGGCTTGATTATTCACCATTTGGAAAGAATGGCTGACCACGCCACAAATATCAGCCAGCGAGTTACTTACATAGTCACAGGAAAAAGGAATTAACCAAAACTTTACGTTGTTTTAACTGCTTGATTAGGTTTCTCCACTAACATTATTCTGTTGTCGAACTTAATCGCCTTTGGTAAGAGCAAAATTGTTGCCCTGTCTAAGTCTTTTCCGTATGGCTTGATTACAATCTGTTGGTATAAAAACTACTAAGAAACTTTATCAATTACTAAAGCATTATTATGGGTTAGAATTACTTGATATTAGAGAGTTGTAGCTCAAATAGGCAAACAGCTAATTTAGTAAAATTATTGATATTTATTCTTGGTGGTGTGCGGTTAACAAAATGTCACGGTTTACAGTTAATCGATCTAAAGGTTGATTATACTAAACGAATAATCAGCTAAGATGTTTACCATCAATAGCGAAGTTTAATAGTAATAAAAGCTACAAAATGTAGTCAATTTATATTTTAGGTGTGTGAGGATACATAATGAATAGATTATTTTGGCAAGCAGCCATAGTTGCTCCCGTTTTATTAATAGCAGGATTATTTGCTAACAGCGCTTCGGCACAAACTGTTACTGCTGAGAAAGAATCAGTCGATCAGACTTTAGAACAAATCAATAACTACCAAAAGTTAGAGCAAAACAGTCAATCTCAGGTAACCAACGTCAATCAACTAAGAGATGTTTCCCCTACAGACTGGGCTTATGAAGCATTACGCAGTCTGGTTGACCGTTACGGCTGTATTTCTGGTTTCCCTAATCAGACCTATCGTGGTAGTCAACCCCTAACTCGTTATGAATTTGCCGCTGGTTTGAATTCCTGCTTGAATCAAATCGAACGTCTGATTGCTAGTCAAGACTCTGTAGGTTCGGAAGATTTAGAAACAATCAAACGTCTTACTCAAGAGTTTGAGGCAGAATTAGCCACCCTGGGCGGTAGAGTTGACGAAATTGAAAGCCGTACTGCGGTTCTGGAAGATAACCAATTTTCTACTACTACCAAGCTAAATGCAGAAGCAATTTTTGCTCTAACTGATGTCTTTGGTGATGGTGTAGACGGTGTTAACGTTAGCGACAACGCTCAGACAGCCTTCAGCGATCGCGTTCGTTTAAACTTTGACTCTAGCTTCTACGGAAAAGATCGTTTAAGAGCAAGATTACAGGCTGGTAATGTACCCAACTATGGTGATGTTACTGGTACTGATTCAGCACGCCTTGCCTTTGAGGATGGTGATAGACAACAACATTGAGCTGAGTGAACTGTACTACCGGTTTCCCTTCAAAGACAGAATAACTGGCTATGTGGGAACTACTGGCTTGAGTTTGGATGATATTTTCAATACTGGCAACCCTACTTTAGAAAGTAGTGGCGATGGTGCATTAACTCGTTTCAACCGCTATAACCCTCTAGTTTACCGTAGTACTGGTGGTGCTGGTGCTGCTGTGAGCGTCGATCTGATCCCCGACAAGGTAACTGCTACTGGACTATATCTTGCCGATGATGCTGAAGACCCCACTACAGGACAAGGTTTGTTCAACGGTTCTAATACTGCTGGTGCGCAGCTTGAGTTTAAACCAACTGACGCTTTAAATATAAACGCTACCTATGTTCGCAACTATCAAACTGCCGATAGCGTTGACCAATCTGGTAGCACTTCTAGCGCTATTACTGCAGACCCTTTTGCTGTTCTAGGCACGAATGTCAAAGCTAATAAATACGGTCTAGATGCTAGCTTCAACCTAGGCGATAGAATTGTTCTAGGTGGTTTTGGTGGCTATGCCGATGTTGAAGGATTGGTTGATGGAGAAAATCCTCTGGTGAAATTTGGACTTTTGGTGCCAATGTTTCTTTTCTTGACCTAGTCAAAGAAGGTTCTCAGCTATCTATTGCTGGTGGTCAGGTACCTAGATTTTCCCCTACTAATGCTGCGACTATAGCACAAGGTATCGCAGGCGACCCTACCACATCTTATTTGGTTGAAGCACAGTACAAGTTCCCGCTTAACGATAATGTTTCGATCACTCCTGGTGCATACGCAATATTTAATCCTAACGGTGACGATGCCAACGATACTGTTTATGCTGGTGTTCTTCGTACCTACTTCAAGTTCTAAACTAATGAACTAATTGATACTTATTAAAAGCAAGGTTGTAAGCTTCAATCTTGCTTTTCTCTTGTTCAAAATAACGAGAGGTTAATTATTCGTTAATCTTTTCTTTATCTGTAACTAAAGGAAACAGGATAAATTAATGTAGCAAAGAAAACAAAAAGCCATTTTTTGGCTATTTTCTGCAAGCAGCTATTTATCCGAGCAAATTCTCTAAATTTCTAGCAATTACAAATACAATATATATGGTTTCTACAGTTTTATTTAAGCGCAAAACCTTGCTAGCTCCTTTGTTAGCTTTAACTTTAAGTCTTACTGCCTGTGGTGGAACAGATACTACTGCACCGACTGCCACTCCTGGAGAAGCTGGCGGCGATGGTGGCGGAGGTAAATCCGTATCCTTAACTGGTGCAGGGGCAAGTTTTCCCGCTCCCTTATATCAAAGATGGTTTTCGGAATACAACAAAGAAAATCCTAACGTTCAAGTTGCTTATCAATCCGTTGGTAGTGGCGCGGGAGTAGAACAGTTTACTCAAGGTACGGTGGATTTTGGCGCCAGCGATGTGGCGATGAGCGATGAGGAAATGGCTGCTGTTAAGCGGGGTGTTGCCCTATTACCGATGACTGCTGGTAGTATTGTGTTGGCTTATAACTTACCTGATGTTTCTGAACTGAAGCTGTCGCGCCAGGTTTATGTAGATATTTTGTTGGGTAAGATCAAAAAATGGAACGATCCTGCGATCGCAGCTTTGAATCCAGATGCCACCCTGCCCGATAGTCAAATTACTGTGGTTTTTCGTTCTGATGGCAGTGGTACTACTGGAGTTTTTACTAAGCATCTCAGCAGCTATCAGTCCTGAGTGGCAAGAAAAAGTGGGTGAAGGTAAAACAGTAGAATGGCCCACTGGGCTGGGAGCGAAGGGGAATGAAGGTGTGACGGCGCAAATCCTCCAGACTGAAGGTTCTTTGGGTTATGTCGAGTATGGTTACGCAAAGCAGCAGGAAATTTCTATGGCTACTTTAGAGAATAAAGCTGGTCAATATGTTGCTCCTTCTGAAGAGTCTGCGGCACAAGCTTTGAGTGCGACAACCTTACCTGAAAATCTTCGAGCATTTGTGAGCGATCCTGAAGGAGAAGAATCCTATCCAATTGTTACCTATACTTGGATTCTGGCTTACCAAAAATATGACGACCCAGATAAGCTGCAAGCTTTGAAAGATGTCGTTAATTGGTCATTAACTGACGGGCAGGATTATGCTGCTGAATTAGGCTATATTCCTTTACCTGATAATGTGGTGGAGAAAGTCAAAGCAAAGCTAGATACAATTCAATAGTGTTGATTTTGGTTTAAATCTATACACAATACAGACAACCAAGCATTTCTGTCGGGGCAGGGCGTATAAAGCTTTGCTCTGACGATTTATTTATCTAAAGTCAAAGCTATCGTGTTGATTCATCCAGGATATCTAAAACTGCTTTAGCATTCAATTTGTTTTTAAACCAGATCAGCCTATTGGGCAAATCAGTAAATTTGACCCCAGCCCTCTCTAGATTCAATCTTTCAGAAACGGCAAGAATCAGGTTATCAGTATCACCATTGCGAACCTGATAAAATTTTTTCTGCAAGTATTCTGGTCGCCAGTAGCCGACAATTTCTAGCAGATATTCTCTACCGTCTGGATGAACTAAACGAAAGTCAGGAATCATTACGCTACCAGGAAGGGGGATTAAATCTACCTCTCTTTCTAATCGCCATTCGGTTTTTGCTTTTGCCCAGCTTTTGGCAAAAGAAGCCTCCAGCATGCTGTCGTAAGGTTTACCAGGAGGATAATGAGACACAAGTCCACAGCGATCGCTGGTTAAGACAAATTTACCAGATTTATGATTACCAGAATATTGCTCGCGATTTTGTAGTTTTGCCTGAAGACTCCATTTGGTAACATGAAGTAGGGCGGGAATCATTTTTGCCAAGGCTAATCCATAGCGAGTGCTTGCTTTAAACAGACTGGCAGGACCATCCATGGTTAAGGTAAAGCCCGTATCAGCATCCCCTTCTATATAGGCCATTAGCTGAAACAATTTAATATAGCGAAATAGTAGCTTATATTCTCCAGGATCGTTGCGATGAGCGTTAATTACTACACTACTGGCACGGTAAAAAACTCCTTGTACCTGAGATAGGTTATAACGATGGATCAAAGATTCGGGTTCAGGTGCGTCAAACTGAGTCAAGAGCCGATTTTCCTGTAAATCTGCGTATAGTCCTGCTTCAACTTCCTCACGAGATACGGGACGCTTTAGTTCATCTGCTAAAGAGTGAGCTATAGTTTCCAAGGTATCACTGCGCTGTCGGGGTAGGGCTACTGCTTTAGCCGCTGCCGAAAATACTTTTTGCCTTAGTGCCAAAGGTTCAAGGGGACTAATAATTTCCAAGGTAGAGTAAGTATTGCGGAGGATATGTGCCAAACCTCTTTTGAGTCGATAGTCGGGGCTATCTCCTTCTAATTCCAATAGTCGTCGATCTAATTCTCCTTGAGTTTTACCGACACAGTCTTGAAAACAATCAATGATTTCTGTAACAATACCGAGATTGCGGTTATCGATTCCTAACTTTTTGGGTACTATTGTTTCCCCATTGCGTTTATATATAAGTAGATCGCTTTTTAGCATTAAAGAATTTTAATTAACATTCAATAAAATGTATCAGTCTTTAGAATGTCGTCCAGATAGCTATCAAGAATGGTATCAAAGGGGAAATAAGCTGCGGGCAGAAGGTTACTACCATGAAGCCCTAACTAGCTACGAGCGGGCTTTAAACTACCAACCGAGCGATTATTGGACATGGTACCGTAAAGGAGTCGTCCTCGAAGCCTTGGGTCACTATACAGAGGCGATCGATAGTTTTGCTCAAGCCTCCTCAATTGAGCCAAATAACTACTGGTCATGGTACGAACAGGGCTGCATTCATTTTATCGAGTTCTGTCAATATGAGCAGGCGATCGCCTGTTTTAGTCAAGCTTTGAAGCTTCGTCCTCAAGACTATTGGGCAACCTATCGAATTGGGGAATCTCATCGTAAGTTAGAAAAGTACGATCGAGCTATTGATTACTACAATCAAGCTTTAAATCAACGTTCAGATGACTTTTGGGCTTTTTATCGTCGTGGGGAGGCACAGCAATACCAAGGAAAGCTAGAGGAGGCATTGCAAAGCTATGAGAAGGCTTTGGGTATTAAACCAGATGATTATTGGGCATGGTATCAACAAGGTGTAATTTGGCAACAATTAGCACAATTTGACGATGCGATTAAATGTTATGAGCAAGCATTAGTTTTAGATTCCCAATCTCACTCTGCATGGTATCAAGCAGCCTGTTGCTATGCTGCATTGCAGAAAAGAAACTGGGCGATTACTAGTCTAGAAAAGGCAATAGATATTCAGCCAGCAAAATACCTAGAAATAGCAGAAAATGAAGCTTTTTGGCGGGATTATCGTCAACAATCGGGTTTCCAACTATTAATTATCAATAAAAGCCGCCGATACGGGGTTTGAGGTGCTTTTGAAGTCCCCTTCCCTTTTTACTCACTCTAATTCACTCTGACCTTTGGTAGGGATCGCTGATTTAATCCCAACGTTTGATAGATGTTCTTGATTAATATACTCTAATAATTTTAACCAACGCTCTTTCTCCCTGGAACCTTGCGGTGTAGCGATTAAATTTTTTGCCGCTAAAGCAATCGCATCGTACCAAACATCAGGTGATGCGGCTCTAATTTGACTAGCTCGATTGGGGGTCAAAGTAACACGTTCAATCCAACCATCCACGTCTAGAAATGTTGACGAATCAGATTTATTTTTGCAATAAATTTTAAAGTACCAATGATAGGTCTGGTTTTCCTTCAAGGCATACTGAGGAGATGGAGGTAAGTTGATTTTGATTATTCCTGGAGTAGACTCAAAGGCGATATTCGTTGAGTAAACACGAGTCTTTTCATCAGTGCTAAATAGGGAAAACTCGCCATAACTTATGGCAGATGAGGGATCTGGTACGTAAAATAGAAAGCTGGGATGAGACTGAGTAGTCAGTACAGGATTCTCTATTGGTATTAAAGCAATCAAAGATTCTGTTTCACTCGAACAAGCTTGCTGACCAAAATCTAGTCCTCCTCCTGGCTTAACTTTGTTGGGTGGGACTCTAGGGGGTGGAGCAGGTCTTTTTGCCGATAGATAGTTATTATCTACAGTTTGGGATTGTAACTTCCCAAACTGCCAGGATAAAACAATTGTACTCAGCACCATTAATAGAAGTAATCGTTTAAAAAACATTAAATAAAAAACATCAAATTTTTAATCGTAAATTGCCAGGCTCCAATTTTGCTACACGATCGATAACCGCAGCAATAGTAATGATTAACAAAGCTAACATTGTGGGAATATAAGGCAGCCAAGCACCTTGAAGCAGTAAAAGTAAGCAACAGGCGATCTAAAATTAAAATTAAACAGATGACCGCCAATAAAGAATAAATCACTGGCTTGTTGACCAAGAAAGATAGAATTGCTCCCGTAATCATCGACCAGCTTAAAACCCATACCCATTCTGCCCACTGAGGCAAAGCCCAAATGAGCGATCGCCCGTCCTGTACCCCACTCAGAAGTTGACTAGTCATGTGTGCATGAATCCATACTCCAGGCATTGTTCCATAGGGAGTATCAAAATAATCTTGTGCCACGTTGGCAGTATAACCCAGCAAAATAACCCGACCTTTAATTAGTTGAGGATTGATGTTGCCTGAAAGCAGTTGTGTAAGGGTAATTTGTTTGCCTGGTTTTCCCGCACGATAATTGATAGGAATCTGACTACTATTACTATCTAGCTGTTGGTAACCACCAAATCGTTGGCTCATTTCTTGCAAAATAACTTGACCAAACTGCCACTGTTGAGCCGAATTTACCGTCAAAGGAGCAGTTCCTGTCTTCTGGAGGTATTCAAACGCCAGTTGGAAACTGAGACTGTAGGGGGTAAGGCATTTTGTTACAGATACAGCCAAATTAGGATCGTAAGACAGTAGTTGACGACGAACTTAGAGCTTGGTTGATACTTTAGCCCCTGGTAGTCAGAATTAAGGTATGAACTTTTTCTTTGCCGAGGGTTGATCGATTAATAGATCGCTAAAGCCCATTTGCTGACTTAATTTTGCTTCGGAAAGACCTTTTGGCGGTCCATAACTCTCATTCGTCGCACCATAGGCACAGACAGGAAATAAATGAGGGCTGTTTTCTAAACGTTGGATCAGCTCTTGATATCCTGTTCCTCGGTCGTAAGGGCGATGAATATCCAAACCAATAGCTGCTGGCTGATATTGTTCTAGTAAATCGATCGCCTTGACTAAAGCGGTGTCTGAGAGTGGGTATTGATACTTATTGGTATCTGCCTCAGTAACTTCGACCACTAAAATGCGCGGATCGATGGTTTCGCTGGGACGCTGCTGCATTAGGCGATCGTAAGCCCAAAGCTCCATTGGTTCTAGCCAAGCTAAGGAACGACCAATCATGATTAGGCTGCCCACTGCCAAACTGCCGATTATACCATTAACTAAAGTTTTGGCTAATTTACGAGACTTAGGAGGTTGCGGAAGGGTTTGCAGACGATCCCAGGTTATAGAGTCTGTCCCAGGATTCTGCCAAATAACGGGCAACCAACTGGCACAAATGTATTCTGTCTCCCAACCAGCTAATTTTTGTCGGGCTTCTTTTACCGCCAAAGTAAATGTTTTTCCTGCGGCAAATGCAGCCAAAAAATATTGAAGAAATACTTGAGCGATCTGGTCGGGAACAGGTTCTCCCATAACTAAGGTATAGGGCAAGGATAAATCTGCTAGCTCAACCGCTAGTCCCATGCCTTCGCAGGAATTAAAAATGGCAATTTGTAGCCCTTTGGCGATCGCTTTACTCAAAGAATACTTTAATTGGGCGATCGTAATCTTGTCGGTTTCGTTCAAATAGATGTATCCCGTCTCCCGTTCGCTATCACCGTGTCCTGAAAACAAGAGAATATCCCATCCTTCTGGTTGCCATAAGTATTCATTTAATTCTGCAAGCTGAGGTTCGGTAAGAACGGTTAATTCGGTTTTCGGCAATGCCTCTAAAGAGGTCAAATCTTGCTTTAAATCAATGCCCGAACTGCTGCCTAAAACCGCTAAAACTCTGACCTGCTGACGGTTGGTTGGCGGATGATTTATCTTTTGACAATTAAGAGAGTTGAACGAAATTTCTGCTTGAGCATAATCTTCAACGAATTTCCAGAGATGCCAGGGTAACTGCTGTAGCTTTTGATTGGCAGCTATGACAATTATTTGAATTGCCTCGTCTTTGTGTAAATCAGTGCGTAATGCTCTTTCAATAGTTGCAAAACCATCGCTACTAAGCCACAGGTTAAATTGCTCGGGAATTTGCTGGCAAAGCTGTTTGAAATTTACTTCGGAGTACCTCATGCCTTCTGATTGAAGTAAACCAATCCGCACAGCTCGATCTTGATAGTATGCCCGATAGCCTAATTGCCATTGATGATGCAGTTGGGCTAATTCTGGAGCGGCGGGTAAACTGCCATTAAACTGTCGCACATAATGACGTTCTCGATCAAATAGCTGCACCAGGATATTGTTACAGCCATCAGACAAATTACCTTTGCCCAAATTAATAATAATTTTCATATCAAAAACTCTTCTAGATAGTTCTGCTGGTCGAGAACAACACCTATTTTGAATTTTTCTGGCTTAACCCCTCTAAAATAAGGCAGTTGAATAAAGTTATCCTCTGTCTCGGCGCTGATTGTCGCCAAAATTTGCTCATTATCGTCAATTAAATTTAGCTGGAGCTGAGGGGGCAGTACCTGCTGAAGTAATGTTGGTTGAGCCTGAACGCAAATTTTTAGGGCTTCTTCTTCTTGACTTACGGCAATTAATAGTAAGATCGTCACCAATTTATCTGAACCCAAACTGATCTGTTTGAACCTTTTTACTACTCCCTGTCCACGAAGATTGAACGCACTTCTCAGTCGAGCAGGAGATCGCCCTGAAACAGAAAATATAGTTTCTACCGACTGCCAGCCTGGCTCAAATTTATGCTGTAGCCATTGGCTTAGATGAGTAGTTGGCACAGCCGCTCCAAGTTCAATCGTATTTTCTATCAACAGCGAGTCTCTTCGATTGGCAAGAGAAAAATTCTCCCCGATTTGCGCCACAAACTGATTAATCACAAATTCTCGCATGATTGGCGAAAGGACAAATACAGACTTTTGCTGAATTTGAGTAGCCGTTACTAGCGATCGCTGAGTTAAAGATTCTAACGTCTCTATTAACTCTACTGGATAAATTGAGAGAGGAATACTGTTTTGAATTGCCGAGAGAGACATCGGTTGAGATTCACTAGCCAGCCAGTAAAGAATTTCTGTTTCTAATGTAGATAAGCGACTGAAAGACTTGTCCAGTAGATGCCTGATTTCCCCAAAAACCAAAGATTTCTGCGCCAAAAACTCTTGAGTATTGCCATTGAATAGTTTACCAATAATTTGAGTAGCGATAATTAGCATCGCTGGGGTTCCTTGATAATATTCAATCAGACGTTGAGCATAGTCTGAATCGACTGGTAATTCTAATTCGATTTCCAATAATGATTTAGCCTCATCAAAGGATAGACCTGTCAGATTGAGCTGGCGAATGGAGGCATTGTTCCCGTTAGCCAGAGGATTTCTGCCAAAGTTTTCTAAACTGGTAACCATAACACAGCTTTTATGGCAGCTTTCCCCCACAACTCGGAAAAAGTTATTATAGTCTTCATAACCCGCCAGATATCTGCCGCTAAACGTCTGAGACTGTAAGATTGTTTCCATCCCATCGAGCATAATCAAACAGGAACGTGAACGCATTTGTTCCAGCAGCTTGGGCAAAAGTTTGTTTTCGTTCTTTTCGATGATGCCAAAACCAGACTGGAGTAAATCGGCAAGCAATTCCTTCAGCTTGGGAGCTGTAGCAAGCGATCGCCAAATGACCTGCTCGTACTGTTCTTGGATTTGCTCACCTACTTGTTTCATCAGTAGGCTCTTGCCCATGCCGCTCAACCCTAATAATTTTATTAGCCGACAACGATCTTCAGTTGCCCACTTAGACAAATTCGCTACCTCGCCTGCTCGCCCATAAAAAACTGATGAAACAGCAATTTGATTAGACCAATTGGTCTTGGAACACTCATTTCCCGTGCTTATTTTCTTGGCTGCTGCAAAATCAACCCGAGCAGAATCATACAGCTTACATAACTGAATCTTGAAATTACTTTTGCCTATATTTAATTCAAAAACTGTCGATAACAACTTCCAGAATTTAGGAGCAATATCCCTCATCAGATAGTTAGCACTATAAGTTGAGGAGTCTGCCATCTGTTCATAGGTAATGCCTTGCCAGGTACCAGAAAAAACGGTTATTTCAGGAGCCCTTAAACTCCTGCCTACTTTTTTGACCAAAATTTGGTTGACATACTCCAAGGCAACTTCTAAATCCACGCTTTTCCTAATTCCAGCATTAGCCAATATTACACTTACAATTTTGCCATACAATCTGCTTTATTCCTTAATAGTTAATAGAATTGTAATTTAAAAACATAATTGTTACATAATTGTTACATAATATATTTACGCATAATTTCATATCTCACAGCCAATTACCCACCAAAACATAGGTCCCCCAGTAATGAGGGGCAAAGTATCCTTCCTGCCGCAAGAGATATAGTTGTGCCTGATGCAAAGCCTCAGCTTTTGTTTTACCCGACTGTAGCTGTTGATAAAAGTTGGTCATCAATAAAGTGGTAGCGCGATCGTTAGCTCGCCAGAGACTAGATAGGGCAGTACGCGCCCCTGTTCTAACGGTTAGACCTGCTAGACCCAAGATTGCTCTGCTGTCTCCTTTAGCAGTTTCGCAAGCACTTAAAACTAGTAATTCTAGAGGTTTTTGTCCTTCTTGGCTGGCAGTTTTAACTAGTAATTGCAATTCATCAGCATTGATGCTTTCTTGATACGCCACTAAAAAAGTTTCAATCGGATCGGAGCTAAAAACGCCATGGGTTTTCCAATGAATGGCAGAGAACTTTCCTCGTTTTAATTCCTGCTCGATATTCTGTTCGGTAAAGGCATCGTTTAACAGAGGAGTACTGGTGCTAACTTCCTGGGCAATTTGAGCTAATTCTTGCTCTACTTGGGCAATTGGCGGAAATTTAATTCCTTCAATAGTTTGAGCTAGTTCTACCCCCCCAGTCAAAATTTTCAAGGGTTCTACCGAAGGTGCAGGAGCAAATAATTCTAGTCTGGGGCTAATGGCAAAAGCGTAATCTTTTTCGATCAGATATTTCTCGCCGTCATATAAGGCACCAAAGGGAACATTACGTAATGAGCTGTCGGGAATGAGGACTAAGGTTTTGATTTGAGGATTAGCGACTAAGAGGGATTCTAATGGAGCAATTAACCACTGGTAGACCTGCTGTCCATCCTTGAGGACTTCAGGAGTTTTTCCTGGCTGAGTTAAGTTATTTTGTAATGTTTGCAGGGTCGTTGTTACTTGCGATCGCCTTACTTTGACCTCTCGATAGATAAAAGGTTGTTCGGGAATCTCAATAATGGTGACCAGGCGATCTTCTAAGATAATTGGATAAATTTGAGCCGCAGCTGGATCTACCGTAGTTTCATCGAGCTTAATTAACTGAGATAAGTTGCAGCCCAAAAAATTCTCTAACTCCGCTACCTGTAAAGCGTCAATTATTTTAATTGCTGCTCGTAATTTGTCTTGGCTGGGCGGTTGTTCGTCTTCAGTAGTCAAAATCAAATCAGCGTATTCTCGATATACTGGCTCTACGCGATCGCGAAAGGAAAACTGCACCTGGGGGTCGATCAACAACAGATTATTCCGTACCTGTTCTAAGGAAGCGATCGCCTCACTATATGCTGCGGTGGCTGCGACAAGATTTCCTTGCTGCTGATAAATCCGTCCTAGCTGCCACTCTAAAGAATAGACAATATCTGGTGCGGATTTTTCTTCTAGTAATAATAGCGCCTGTTGATTGAGATCTAGGGCTGTTCCATAGCTTCCTTCAACTTCAAAGACTTCTGCTAACTGCTCTAGAGCCTGGGCTTCTGCTATGGGATCTTGCAGAGTGCGAGCATTGACAATTCCCAGCTGGAGTAAACGAATAATTTCGGTCGGATCTCCTCCATAGTTGGGTGCGATCGCTGTTTTGATTAATCCTCTTTGACAAACTACCTCAGACAAGCGTAAACATGTCAAGCTACGAGCATAGTTTAGTTGAGCATAGATATAGCTACGGCTGGGTTCTGCTGCCACAGGAAAACTAAATTCCCTCAAAAATGCTTCTGCTTCAGAATCTCTACCTGTTTCTACCCAAAGACTTAACTGATTTAATTTAGCGAGGAGGAACTGAGAATCTGATTCGGCAGCGGTAGTATATGCTTGAATTGCCTGTTCATAATACTCTTGAGCTTGAATTTCTTTGCCCACCGTCTGGGCGCGATCGCTTTGCTTCCTATAGATATTTCCTAATTCCAACCAGGCTAAACTTACTGCTTGAGGTTCGGCGATCGCAATGCTCTGGCGTAAGGCATCTGCTGCCGCTTCTAACTTGCCGAGGTTTTTCAAGCCTATAGCTAAATATCGCAAACTCGTCGCCCGAAGAGGAGAATCTAATTCTTCTGCTGCATATTATCATTCACTTGATTCAATATGTCTACGGCTTGTACCGTTGAACCAATCGCCTGTAAAGCTTTAGCCTGATTGATTTGGGTTTTAATTACTCCCGATCGATTATTAATCTGAGTATAATATTGTGCAGCATTCTGCCAACTAGCTAAAGCAGATTGTGCTTGTCCCGCCTGTAATTGCCAATTACCTTGAGTATTGTATATTTTGGCTAATATTGACCAATATCCAGGCTTTTGTGCCGCTATTTTACTTTTCTGAAGTAGCTTTAGGCTTTGTTCGCTGATTGATTGCGACTCCTGCCATTGTCCCAACTGCTGTTGTGCTAAAGAGAGATTATTTAAAGCCAAAGCTTCACCGAGAATGTCTGATTGTTGAGTAGCTAAATCTGCCGATTTTAACCAAAGCTCGCGAGCAGAGGCAAAAGCTCCTTGTTCATATAATTCAATTCCCTCTTGCAACAATTGACGAGCCTGAGACGGAGTAGAGCGATCGATTTTGCCACTAGCTAAAACAAGGCTGTCAGAAGCGTTGAGTAACCCAATTGACAAGCAGAAGAAAAACGCCAAACAAAAGTGAATAATTGACTTGAGGTTATTGAGCATTATCGGCTACTGCCCATATTTGTGGTCGCCGACAATTATATCAGTAAGGTTTGCGATGTTATAAATCTACGCATAATCAATGCTGTGTGCAACTTTTAATTTAAAAATGAAAATTCCATCTGAGATGATTAATATTTTCAATCTCGAAGCGTCTATCCTTGAGATATTTTCTAGAGTAAATACCATCTTTATTTAAATGCATGTCAGCTGATCCTCAACAGAGCAACAAAACCCCTGCCCAGCCTTAACTGATTGGTTGGTTAGTACGTAACTTCAGTCACTAATTCAAATTAGCTGTAGCTGGATGTCGCTGCAATACCTGGTTTAAATATTTTCCCGTGTAGGACTTCTTATTTTTAGCTACTTCTTCTGGTGTCCCCGTAGCAATAATTTGACCACCTCGATCGCCTCCTTCTGGACCGAGATCGATAATCCAATCCGAGCAGCGAATTACGTCTAGATTATGTTCGATAACGATTAAAGAGTTACCTTTATCAACCAGTCGTTGTAATACGTTTAACAAATGATGGACATCATAAAAAGACAAGCCTGTAGTGGGTTCATCAATAAGGTAAAGCGTCTTTCCCGTAGCACGACGGGATAGTTCGGAGGCTAGCTTGACTCGCTGTGCTTCTCCTCCTGATAGGGTGGGGGCTGGCTGTCCCAACTTGATGTAGCCTAAACCAACATCGACCAGGGTTTCCAATCTGTTAGCCGCACGGGGAATGTTTTTAAAGGTTTCACAGGCTTCTTCTACTGTCATGTTCAACACATCAGCAATAGAATAATTTTTATATTTCGCCTGAAGAGTTTCACGATTGTACCTCGCCCCTTTGCAGACATCACATTGAACGTAAACATCGGGTAAAAAGTTCATTTCGATTACGTTAACTCCTTGACCACTACAGGCTTCGCATCGTCCGCCCTTAACGTTAAAAGAAAAACGTCCCGCCTTATAGCCTCTGGCTTTAGCTTCGATGGTTTCGGCAAAAATGGTACGGATGGCATCAAATACTCCCGTATAGGTAGCAGTGTTAGAACGGGGAGTCCGACCAATGGGAGACTGATCGATAGTAATTACTTTATCGATCGCCTGTAAGCCCTCAACTTCGCTTAACGCGGGAGGAAAAGGCACTTTACGGCTTAGATGATGTTTTAAGGCTGGGTGTAGTAGTTCGTTGACGAGAGTAGACTTCCCTGAACCTGATACTCCAGTAATACAAACAAATTTACCTAAAGGAATCTCGACATCAATATGCTGTAAGTTATTTAAATAGCAGTCTTTGAGGGTGATCCCGTAGGCTTTCCCCTTTCTCCGCTCATCGGGGGTGGCGATCGCTCTTTTTCCTGAGAGATATGCCCCTGTAAGAGAAGTCTCCGAACTAAGTAAATCGTTTAGATCGCCTTGTACTACAATATTGCCACCATGTACCCCAGCTTTGGGTCCAATATCGACTAAGCTATCGGCAGCACGAATCGTGTCTTCATCATGCTCCACCACAATTAACGTATTGCCCAAATCTCTTAGCTTCTTCAGAGTTCCTAATAGCTTGTCATTATCTCGTTGGTGTAGACCGATACTAGGCTCATCCAATACGTAAAGCACTCCCGTCAATCCTGCACCAATCTGAGTTGCGAGTCTAATTCTTTGAGCTTCTCCTCCTGATAGAGTCATGGCAGCTCGGTCTAGGGTGAGATAGTCCAAACCCACGTCCAAGAGAAACTGTAGACGAGATCTAATTTCCTTGAGGGCTAATTCGCCAATCAATGCCTGACGCTTTGTTAGCTGTAAATTGTTGATGCGGTCTAAACATTCTCGAATTGGAACCCCTGCAAGATCGTTGATGCGATATTGTCCCAGGCTGACAGATAAAGATGCTGGCTTGAGACGCTCACCGTGACAAGTCCCGCAGGGTTGATTGGTTAAATACTGCTCCAGCTTATTTTTGATCGAGTCGGAGTTAGTTTCCTGATAGTTGCGCTGCAGTATCTTGATCGCTCCTGAATAGTGACGATGATAGCCTTTTGGTTGACCACCGCGACTATCGGACTGAAAATATACAGCTTCCTCTGCGCCATACAAAATTACGTCCTGCTGTTCTGGAGTAAGCTGCTCCCACTTGGTTTGAATCTCAAACCCAAAAGCCTGACCAACTCCATGGAGTAACGAGAGATAGTAAGAATTATCTTTGTCCGACCAGGGAGCGATCGCACTATATACTGGTTGAGTGGGATCGGGAACAACTAACTCAGGACTAAAAGTTTTGTGACTCCCCAATCCATGACAGTCGGGACAAGCACCGTAAGGAGAATTGAAAGAAAATAAACGAGGAGATAGTTCCTCAATTACCGCACCGTGTTCGGGACAGGCAAAGTTTTCCGAGAAAGTTATGTTTGCTGGGATGTCTTTGCTATCAGCAGGATCGATAATTTCAATATCGGCAATGCCATCAGATAAACGCAGACAAGTACCCAAAGAATCTGCCAAACGCTCCTGAATTCCCTGTTTTTTTACTAACCGATCGACGACGACTTCAATGTCATGCTTGTAGTTTTTATCAAGTTCCACTAAATCATCTAGCTGTCGCACTTCGCCATCAATTTTTACTCGTACGAAGCCTTGAGTAGCCAAACTAGACAATAACTGCTTGTGGGTTCCTTTTTTACTCCGCACCACGGGAGCTAGAATCATAAACTTAGTTCGATCGGGCAGTTCCATGATGCGATCGCACATTTCATCAATCGTCTGCGGCACTATCGAGCGATCGCACTGGGGACAGTGGGGTTCTCCTGCTCGACCAAATAATAATCTTAAATAGTCATAGATTTCGGTGACAGTACCTACAGTCGAACGAGGATTATGAGAGGTAGACTTTTGATCGATGGAGATAGCGGGACTCAATCCTTCAATAGCATCGACATCAGGCTTGTCTAGCTGTCCTAAAAACTGTCGCGCATAGGCACTAAGGGACTCTACATATCTCCTTTGTCCTTCAGCAAAAATAGTATCGAATGCTAAAGAAGACTTCCCCGAACCCGAAACCCCTGTAAAGACAATCAACTTGTTTCGAGGTAACTCTAAATCGATGTTTTTTAAATTATGCTGTCTCGCACCTTTGATCCGAATTACATTTTCTGCTAAAGATTCTGGCTGAATTTTGCTGTTTTTACCGTTAGCTTTAATACCTTTGCTGGAGAGGGACATACAGTCAGTGCTTAACAATGCTTAAGAGTTCTCAACTATATTAGCGTTATATCGTGAATTGATTGGGTGTAGGGGATTAAATAGTTTTATTGAGGTGTGGCGTAGAGCAATTATGATTATGTTCTCTCTAGGTTCAAGCTAAAGCAGTCCTAATCTTATATGAACCAGAAAACGCTGATTAGTTAAGGGATCTGTTTTGAGATCGATGCGATCGCGATTTTTCCTAATCATCTTCATTATGTATTTTGCTTGGGTTTTGTTTCCCTAGCCAATCTACAGATGCGGGGTTGTAACTGCATAAAGAAGAAAAATGTTATTTCTCTAATTTTAAGCTTGAATTCGCGATACTATTTCTGTCAATAAATCTGACTGTAGTTTTCGCCACATTATTTTTAACTAGCTTAGATATTGCAGAATCAATTTAAAAACGATGCTCTAAGAAATAAGCACAAAAAAAGAGCCAAGCTGTTAGACTTGGCTCACTTTTCTTTTTTTTTGAGTACCCCCAAGGGAATTTGAATCCCTGTCGCCTCCGTGAAAGGGAGGTGTCCTAGGCCACTAGACGATGGGGGCTTAGACTCGTTGCCACTTGAATACTGTGCAACTTGCAACGTTTTTAAATATATCGAATATTTTTGTTACTGTCAACAAAATTGCTGAGAAAAAGCTTGGTCGTGAGTGAAATAAAACTATTGCATACCTCGCTGCATTTGCCTTAGACGCTTCTGCGCTGAGGGATCTAGGGTATTAAATAAAAAACGACCAGGAGATTTTTTCTTGGTCTGTTTCTGAGTTCTAACTTTAGTTTTTTGGGCTGTCTGCTTGACTTCTCTTGCCAGCATGGGAGCCGAAAGCCATTCTGAGCCATAACCAACTACAGTCAATTGTTGCGCGCGATCGCTTGTCGCCACGATCAAACGAGTTGATTCCTGCTGATATTTTTTTCTAGCAAAGGTGGCACAGAACTTCTCAATATAGGTATCTGCTGTTTCGGCAAAAGCAGTATAGTGTACTGATAAAGCCTCGGTGTGAATCTCACTACTACGGGGGGTATCTTGATATTGAGCATCAAACACTACCTTCGTGCGGTATGCCACGGTAGCAGTATAGTTGATTAAGCATTCTACTAGCTCATAACGAGCTGCTTCTAAGCCATGGCGATCGCGACTTTGCTTTAAGTTCGACCAGTCGCCGATGATATTGTAACCATCGACGAGCAGTATTGCCTGATACGAGGAGGGAGACATTGCAATTGATTATCTTTTAAATTTGGATTATGATTTAACCCCTATTCTAAGCAAATTTATTAACAAAAAATTAACTTAAATTCAAAACTCTTGACTCAAAGCCCGATTTACGGGCAGCATTAGTCTTAATCTTAATTAATCATTTTTCTGCTGCTAGTAGTCTTTCCTTGAGAATTTGAGGTTCTCCCTGAGCTACAACTTTTCCTCCTTCTAATAAAAATGCCCCATCGCAGTACTCTAATTCTTCTAGACGATGGGTAACCCAAAGAGCAGTAACTCCTCGCCGATCGACCAGATTTCTGACCTGAGCTACTAACTCTAATTGAGTGTCAGGATCGAGCAGAGCGGTAGGTTCATCAAACAAAATTGCTTCACAGTTACGAGCAATCGCTCCAGCGATCGCAATTCTCTGTTTTTGTCCCCCACTTAAGGCATGAATTGGTCTTCTTTCCAAATCCAGCAGGCTTACGGCATCTAGCGCTTCTCTAACTCGCTGCTTTGTCTGAATAGTCGATAGGTTTTCACTGACTAAACCAAAGGCAACATCTGCTCCTACAGTGGGCATAACTAACTGATGGTCGGGATTTTGAAAGACAAATCCTGTCTTATAAGGCATAACGATCGAGCCAGAGTCGGGAATCAGTAATCCTGCCAATAGCTTCAACAAAGTCGATTTACCACTGCCGTTATTACCCAAGAGCATCCAAAATTCTCCTCGAGGAACTTGGAGAGAGCAATTGTTTAAGACCAAAGCCTCGGATGACCAGCTAAAACAAATGTCTTCAACCCTGATAATTGGAGATTGATCGGACTTTATATCAATGGAAGAAGTCATTATTGCTCGGCGATCGCGGCAAAAAATCCAGGCACTCTGCCTTCTGCCATTCCTCCAGACTTTTTATTGATGCTAATACCGCAGATGAGATTTCCTTTTACCGCAACTTTTTTATCCTCATCTTTATCGCAGGTCAATTCAACCAAATCAGAACTACCTGAGCGCATTACCTGAGTAATCTCTTGATATAGGCTTTCTGCTGCTTCAGATTCTTTACGCTGCACTGAAATTGGGAGGGGGATTTCTTGTAAAACTATATCGATGGTAAACATGAAGCTCTCATTTTTTTTATTGCGACAGTTAAATTATCTGCTAGATTCAGGCAAATTCCCAGCTTTATCTAGCTTTCATCCAAAAATATTTTAACTTTTTCTTTGGATTTACCCTGGTAATACCAGCTATTTTATTTTATTATATGTAATATAAGTAAAGAAAAGTTAATTTTTCTCACAATTGACCCAATGTATTTTCGTGTTGAGTCAATTAATTGTAATAATTCCCAACGATCTTAAGTAAGCATTATTTCGGAGATCTAAATATATGACAATAGCAGTAGGACGCGCACCAGCCAAGCGCGGTATCTTTGATGCCGTAGACGACTGGCTCAAGCGCGATCGCTTCGTATTTGTAGGATGGTCTGGTATTCTGCTATTCCCCTGTGCCTATATGGCAATAGGTGGCTGGCTAACCTGCACCACATTCGTAACTAGCTGGTATACTCACGGTTTGGCAAGTTCATACCTCGAAGGATGTAACTTTCTGACCGTAGCCACATCAACCCCCGCAGACAGCATGGGACATTCGCTGTTATTTCTTTGGGGTCCTGAGGCGGGCTGGAGTTTCACTCGCTGGTGTCAAATCGGTGGCTTGTGGGCGTTTGTCGCTCTACACGGTGCTTTCGCTCTGATTGGCTTTATGCTACGTCAGTTTGAAATTTCGCGTTTGGTCGGGATTCGTCCTTACAATGCGATCGCTTTTAGTGCACCCATCGCCGTATTCGTCTCAGTATTCCTGCTCTATCCTTTAGGACAGTCGAGCTGGTTCTTTGCACCCAGTTTAGGAGTGGCGGGGATTTTCCGTTTCATCCTGTTTGTTCAAGGGTTCCACAACTTTACTCTCAACCCCTTCCACATGATGGGAGTAGCGGGAGTACTTGGGGGAGCATTACTCTGTGCCATACACGGAGCTACGGTAGAAAACACATTATTCGATGACGGTGGCGGACAATCAAACACCTTCCGTGCATTTGAACCGACCCAAGCAGAAGAAACCTACAGTATGGTGACAGCCAACCGTTTCTGGTCACAGATATTCGGCATCGCTTTCTCCAACAAACGTTGGTTACACTTTTTTATGTTATTCGTACCCGTAACAGGACTATGGATGGCGAGTATTGGGATTATCGGCATTGCCTTGAACTTGCGTGCATATGATTTCGTATCACAAGAGTTGAGAGCAGCAGAAGATCCTGAGTTTGAGACGTTCTACACCAAAAACATCCTGCTCAATGAAGGTCTAAGAGCATGGATGGCGACACAAGACCAACCACATCAAAACTTTGAATTCCCTGAAGAAGTATTGCCTCGTGGTAACGCGCTGTAAAAAATGCCAGAAAATTTGTGCAGGTGAGGATAGTATCATTCTGACTTGTTGATGTGAACTACATTTGGTTCTGAGTAAACCCCTCTTTTGAGAGGGGTTTATTTTATTGTAAGTACGATCGCTATATATTCAACAAAGACTGACAGTTATCTGCAATCTCCATTAAGTTAAATTGGCAATCCAATATAGAGATCGCCTTTGAGGTATTAAAAACGGAGAACTCTTGCTGGATCTGCCGACCAGTAAATTGAGTACTGAGGACATCGACCGCATTTATCGGTGAATACTAACGATGGCTGGCTTACTGTTTAAAGCTCTTACTTTTTCCTTTTTTGAGGTTAGCAAACTAGACTATGATTTTTAACTGCTCCACGATAGGCTAGATAATAGTAATTGGAGAATTGATCATACATTAGCTGCAAATTTCTTTGATAAAATTTAAAGGCTATCTAATTTCAGTTTATGGTGATGCTAAATTTATTGTTAACCGTTAATTTTTAGCTAGTAACTTTGTTTAATTACAATCAGATTATTACAGGATAGTAATTGGGTGTGTCAAAGCCAAAAGCCGGCATTATTTATAACGATATTAAGTCAGTAGCTTGCAAAGCTGCATTAGAAATAGAAGACATGCTGGCTACTTTAGGCTGGGATGTACGGATGGCTACTGGAGTAGGCGGAATTTTAGAATATTCAACCCCAGGTAGTCCCGTCTGTCATACGCGAATCGAGCAGCTTGTGCCAACTAATTTTGATCGGGATGTACAGTTTGCGATTATTTTAGGTGGAGATGGTACTGTTTTATCGGCATTTAGACAGCTTGCCCCCTATAAAATCCCTTTGTTGACCATTAATACGGGTCATATGGGCTTTTTGACAGAAACCTATCTCAGTCATCTGAATGAAGCCATTGAGCAGCTAATTGCCCGAGATTATAAGATAGAAGAGCGTTCCATGCTGGTGGTTAGGGTCTTTCGCAACAATGTCCTACTATGGGAAGCATTGAGCCTTAACGAAATGGTTTTACATCGAGAGCCATTAACAAGCATGTGTCATTTTGAAGTCAAGATTGGTGAACATGCCCCTGTAGATGTCGCAGCAGACGGCATAATTATTTCAACTCCTACTGGCTCGACTGCTTATTCCTTAAGCGCTGGAGGTCCCGTGGTGACTCCAGAAGTGCCTGTACTGCAGCTTGCCCCAATTTGTCCCCATTCTCTAGCTTCTAGAGCTTTAGTATTTAGCGATCGCGAACCAGTTAAGGTATTTCCGGCTACTCCAAACCGCATGGTAATGGTGGTAGATGGCAATGGTGGATGCTATATTTTGCCTGACGATCGCATCGAAGTTGAGAAATCAATTTATTCTGCCCGCTTTATTAGACTGCAATCGCCAGAATTTTTTCGGATTTTACGAGAAAAATTGGGTTGGGGATTACCTCATATTGCCAAACCAACTTCGGTTGAACTGCCATAATTAAGCTATATTTTAGCCTGGGAAGAAGATTATCTGAGGGTTATTTGAGAAATGAATACCAAATCTACTGTCCTAAACTTGCCTGTTCTTTTGCTTACAGATAGTACCTTTGCTCAAAAAGCAAGTCCTGACATCCAAACCTTGGGTTATTTACCTTTAGTGGAAACAGCTCAAAAGGGATGGCATAGACTAAAGGATCATCAGCCAGTAATGTTGATTGTCGATCGCAGTTTTACAGGGCAATCTGGTTTCGATCTCTGTCGTCAGATCCGTAGTTCAGGCGATCGCACTCCTATACTGATGCTGGTGGAACAGGAAACTGTTGCAGAAAGAGTTGCCTGCCTCGAAGCTGGAGCAGATGATTATTTGTTAAAGCCCTATCATCGAGAAAAGCTGCTAGAGCAAATTAATGTCTACCTCAAGCCTGAGATTAGCATCCCCGAACAGCTAAGATTTGGCGAATTGATTCTAGACTTGAACACTCGCCAAGTACTCAGACAAAAGCAGGTTATTGATTTGACCATGAAAGAGTTCGAGCTGCTCAAATACCTAATGTCTAATCCACAGCAGGTAATGACCAGAGAAGAGATTATCGAGAATGTATGGGGATACGATTATCGTGGTGAGTCGAATGTAATTGAAGTGTATATTCGCTATTTAAGACTAAAAATTGAGAGTCAAAATCATAAAAGGTTAATTCAAACCGTTAGAGGGATTGGTTACGTTTTAAGAGAATCATAGATAACCCTTGGCAATTTTTAGTTTTTTTTATGAGAGTTTGTTTAAATAAATCTTAAGTAATGTTGCCAAACAATAATTGCTTTGTGTCTGTCTATGATGGGAAAAATTATTTAAAGCAATTATCTATCAGAAGATGGAGTGCAATCAGTCGTCTAAAATACTATCTTTTCTATACTTAGTTAAATTAAGAGTTTTTCTTAAATCGGGGCAAATGTGTCATGATTAAGAATCTTAATTTTTAGGCGATCGCATTTAGCTCATCTAATATCCTATAGCTCAGCAGCAGATTTGTAACTTTTGGTTAATCATAAATAATTTTTGCTAAGCTCAGTTGGAAAATTAAAGTTTGAAGTAATTTAAATAGCCTCTAAGTTTGCTTCGCTATGATCCAAAACACAAGCATATTGAAGATGATCGCCGAGAATATTAAAAGCTCTTTTTTCTAGAGTAAAAGTTAAAACTATAGTTGTCAGTTGGCAATATTACCTTCGCTCTATGCCCTAAAATTCAAGTAAAGCAAATAAGCTATGAAACCAGTCATCTATACAAAACTAATCAATTTCTTGAAAGAAGAATTAGCGCTTTCCAATGATTCGATTGAGATCGTCCAGCGATCCGTCGAAGATCATCCTGCGCCAGTTCCGATGATTCTCTGGCAGTATGGACTCGTGACTCTAGAAGAATTAGACCGCATTTATGATTGGTTGTACAGTAAGACAAAATTAGATTTGAGCAGAACTAATTCAATTGACAATTGACAGCTAATTTAAGCTCTTGATCTTAATCAAGCTGCGTCGTAGTAGATCCAAAGCAGAACAGGAACTTAGATAACGAATTAATTCTCTCTCTCTCTTTGCACCAAAACGATATTCATGACTCAAAGTCTGACTTTCAGGAGTCGCCAGTCCAATATAGACTAAACCAACAGGTTTATCAGTTATATCTCCTCCAGGACCAGCGATTCCAGTGATGCTAATGCCCCAGTCAGTCTGTAGATTTTGTTTGACTCCTAAAGCCATCTGTTCGGCAACAGTGGCACTCACTGCGCCGTATTGATCTAAATCTTGGTCGTTGACGTTTAACCAGGCAATTTTGACCTGATTAGCATAGGCAATTACTCCTCCCCAAAAATATTGGGAACTGCCAGGAATTTCCGTTAGCATCGAGCCTAATCCTCCACCTGTACAAGATTCAGCCACGCTGAGAGTTTGCTTTGCCTCGACCAAAAGTTTACCAACCACTGTAGCTAAAGTATCTTCATTACTGCCGAAGTAGTTTAGACCTGCAATCTGCTTAATTTCTGTGGCGATCGGTTCAATCATTGCCGCTGCTTGAGCTGGAGAAGCGGCTTTTGCCGTGACTCTTAAACGTACCTCTCCTTTTCCTGCATAGGGGGCAACAGTGGGATTGGGGGAGTCAAACAAATGAGCGACCTGTTCTGCTAGAGCAGATTCTCCCACGCCACGGAAACGCATCATTTCACTGTAAATAGCTTCTTTTCCCCACCCCTGGCTTTTAAGGAAGGGTACAGCAGTATCCTGCCACATACGATGCATCTCAGAGGGAACTCCTGGAAAGGTCATAATCGTTAGACCTGCTTTGGGCTGCCAAATGATTCCTGGAGCTGTTCCCGTGGAGTTGGGCAATGTTACCGCGCCTTGGGGAATTAATGCCTGTTTACGGTTACTAGGAGACATAGTTCGTCCCACCGAGGCAAATTTAGCTTCAATATCCTGAATAATTGCTTGATTTTCTTCCAGAGGCGTATGGAAGAAGCTAGCAATTGTCTCTGTAGTTAGATCGTCGGGAGTTGGTCCTAAGCCACCAGTAAAAATTAAGATTGAAGAGCGTTTTACAGCTATATCCAAGCAATGATGAATACGTTCTACGTTATCTCCTACTACTGTTTGATAATAGTGAGGAATTCCCAAACTAGCTAGCTCTTGGGCTAAATACTGACAGTTAGTATTTAAAATATCTCCTAAGAGTAATTCTGTACCAATACAAATAACTTCTGCACTCATTGATCTGATTTTATGGGATATTATTACCGCTCGCTACTGCGTCTTGCTCGCCAAACTTGCCAAACTTGCCAAAATTGCCAAGCTAACAACATGGTGGCACCAATGGCATATCCCCAACCGCTAGGAATATTAGAAAAGCCCAACGCTAGGCTACCAACCCAAAAGGTTAGAGTATAAATAAACAAAACTGTTTTACGCTGAGAGATACCTGTCTTTAGTAACCAGTGATGAAGATGACTTTTGTCGGCAATAAAGGGTGATTTACCTTTGCTGATGCGAGAAAAAATTACCGCAGACATATCTAAAATTGGCACTGCCAAGATCAGGTAGGGCAGGAGTACCGCAGTAATAACAGTAGTTTTGACTAAACCAATCACTCCTACTGCTGCCAAGGTGAAGCCCATAAAATACGCACCTCCATCACCCATAAAGATCTGAGCGGGGTTAAAATTATAGCGTAAAAAGCCCAACGCACCTCCCGCCATGGCAGCAGCAATTAAACCAGCCGCAGGCTGATTCATAAATAGAGTTACCACTAGCATCACAAAAGCCGCAATCCCCGAAACTCCAGCAGCTAAACCATCAACTCCATCAATCCAGTTGATCGCATTAGCCATGCCAACAAGCCAAATTACGGTGATCGGTAAACTAAGCCAATAAATTTTGATCAAAGAATAAATGGGAAAAGATACAAAATCGATTCGCACACCCAGATACCAACAGCCTGTTGCTACGGCAACCTGCATTAGTAAGCGTGAAATGGGAGTGAGATTGAACAAGTCATCAGCAAAACCAATACCGAAAAACAAAATGCTGCCGATGATTACAGCCCAAACTTCAGTAACTTTATGTGGAGCGATCGTCGAAAATCCGCCCAGAAACCAGACAATAATTAAGGCGGTGATGGTTCCAGCAAAAATCGAAACCCCGCCGACACGCACAACGGGGTTGTTATGAATCTTCCTGGCGTTTGGTCGATCTACGATGCCCAACTTTAAACCCAAAGTTTTAACATCAGGTATTGTCCATAAGACAAAGGTTACAGAAATAAGAAAAGCAATCAGATGATATAGTTCAACAGGCATCTGAGTTTATCCAAGACTAGTGTGAGTATAAAAGTGTAAGCGAAGTTTACGAAAGCATCTAGTCGTTACTGACATTTAAAGCTGACATGTACAAATTCTGCCTTCCCTCTGATGAAATTAGCTAAATTTATTAGATTTTGGCAGGGACAGGAATTTGCAAATAAGGATAAAGAGGAAAGCAATCGCATAATGCAGCCACGCGAGCTAAACAATTTTGTTGTACAGCTTCGTTTTCGGGACTGAGCAGTTTGTCAGCGATAATGTTAGCAATTTCTTGAAACTCTGTCGTCCCCATTCCTCTGGTAGTCATCGCTGGAGAACCCAAGCGTAATCCACTAGTGACAAAAGGCGATTCGGGATCGAAAGGCACGGTGTTTTTATTCGCGGTAATGTTTACCTGACTTACAAGAGCGTCGGCTTTTTTACCTGTCATGGCAATACTACGTAAATCAACCAAAATTAAATGATTATCTGTACCGTCCGATACTAACTTAAAGTTTCTGGCTTGGAAACCCTTCGCCATCGCTTGAGCGTTAGCAATTACCTGAGCGGAATATTCTTTAAATTCTGATTTAAGTGCTTCGCCAAAGGCTACAGCTTTGCCAGCAATCACGTGTTCTAGTGGACCGCCCTGGGTGCCAGGGAAAACTGATTTATTGAGCTTTTTACCTAGTTCGCGATCGCGGGTCAAAATTAGGCCGCCTCTAGGACCTCTTAAAGTTTTGTGGGTGGTAGTGGTAACTACATCACAATAAGGAATAGGATTGGGGTGATGTCCTGTCGCCACTAAGCCTGCAATGTGAGCAATATCAGCTAATAAATACGCGCCAACTTCATCAGCAATTTCTCGAAATTTGGCAAAATCAATCGTGCGAGGATATGCCGAATAACCGCAAATAATTAGTTTGGGACGTTCAGCCCGAGCAAGTTCTCTGATCTGCTCAAAGTCTAGCTGTTCTGTCTCTCGATTTACCCCATATTGGACAACCTTAAACCATTTGCCTGAGACGTTTACTGGAGAGCCGTGGGTGAGGTGTCCACCGTGGGACAAGTCCATCCCCATAATAGTATCTCCAGGCTCTAATAGAGTCAAAAATACGGCAAAGTTTGCTTGAGCGCCAGAGTGAGGCTGTACGTTTGCCATTGCTGCACCAAAGAGCTGCTTTGCCCGATCGATCGCTAGCTGTTCGGCGCGATCGACAAATTCACAGCCACCATAGTAGCGTTTTCCTGGTAAACCTTCGGCATATTTATTGGTTAAGACTGAACCCTGAGTGGCGAGTACGGCTGGAGAAGTAAAGTTTTCACTGGCAATTAATTCTAAATGCGATCGCTGACGACCGAGTTCGAGATCGATAATTTCGGCAATTTCGGGGTCTGTTTGGGCGAGAAAATCTAAATTAGTTTGATTCACTAGTTGATTCTGTAATTTGTAATAAGTATTGTCTATGCTATCTAATTCAGTGTCCCCTTGAAAACCATTGCATTGTAATTGGCAAGTCAACATTAAATAAAGTTATTCTAAACTTTAGAGACTAAAACTTTTAACTGTGGAGATTCTGGATATGGCAAGGTTTGGTTCAGCCGATGTAAAAGAGCGAATTTTTGGTACAGCAGTATATCTTTTCGCCATCTACGATGCCATGCAGCTAGGATCGAGTTTAGCAGTCCAAGTTCCTGCATTACTACCTCTGTTTCAGTTACTAGGCATATTGGTAACTCCCATCAGCCTAATTTACGGTATTTTTAATACTGCAATTCCCTTGAATCTTGGTAGCTTAGTGGTTTTTTTCATTTTATTTTTAGCAGTAGTTAGAAACGAGAGAATTGCTTATTTTATCCGTTTTAATACCTTACAATCAATTTTATTTGGAATTGCTATATCATTAATCTCTATTGTCTTTGGCACCTTAGGAGCGTTTGGGGTTGATTGGCGGCTTCGTGTTTATTGTGGCGACTGGCGCTAGTCTTTTTTGTATGGTTCAATGCGCTTTGGGTCGATACCCCGAAATCCCCTCGATTTCCGCTGCTGTATATAGTCAGTTGCCAAGATAAGTCAGAAATTCATAACTCTATTTGTCTATTTGGCAGTAATTTTCTCGATTGAGACAAATTAATCCTGGGCAACCTGATTTGACAAAAAGCCAATGCCTTCTATTTCGACTCTAACTGCATCTCCTGGCTTCATCGAACCAACCCCTTCAGGAGTTCCTGTGAGAATTATGTCCCCAGGAAGCAGGGTCATAATTTGCGATATATAAGCGACTAGAACATCGGGATTAAACACCATGTCGCTAATTACAGCCGATTGGCGAGGATGTTCTTCGTCGTTCATAAAAGTTTTAATTTTTGCTTCTGTGCTCAATTCTCGGACAATCCAAGGTCCTAAAGGGCAAAATGTGTCGAATCCTTTGGCTCTCGTCCACTGACCATCTTTTTTCTGCAAATCCCTGGCGGTAATGTCGTTAGCAATTGTATATCCCCAAATGCTTTTTGCTGCTTGCTCCAGATCAACCTTACTGCAGCGATCGCCAATAATCAATGCCAGTTCTCCTTCGTAATCAACCTGCTGAGACTGGAGAGGATAGCGAATATCTTGGGTATTAGCAACGATGGTGGTGGGTGGTTTGAGAAATAGCAAGGGTTCTT
Organism: uncultured cyanobacterium; assembly: GCA_963724445.1. Lineage (GTDB taxonomy): Bacteria > Cyanobacteriota > Cyanobacteriia > Cyanobacteriales > Xenococcaceae > Waterburya. The sequence continues at coordinate 71,723 of CAVRWR010000222.1, forward strand.
GGGGAACAGGAGTACCCATTTCCGCTGCGTGTTTGAGGTAGTTTTTGCCAACTGCAATAATTTTTGAAGGTACGCAGGGTGCCAGTATTTGATAGGAATCTAGTTCCTGCACGATCTCTGTTTCCTGTCCGCCTAACCAAGGTGGAGCATCGTATACCGCGACGCTACGATTAGCCTGAAGCAAACCATAGTAAGTCTGCTCCCGATTAGTTTTGATGCGGACATAGCGTTGTGCCATAGGTTAGTAAAGCTTAAAATTTGATTATCGCCGTAAGCTGCTATCGCTAAACCCAGCAATAAATTTAGCTAAATCAATTTTAAGCTAATCTGCTGCGGTTTAAAATTTAGAATACTGGTAATTCATCCTCAAGTAATAGTAAGATTGTAAATCCTTGCTTCTTTAGTTTATCGGAATAGCCCAAATTTAAATTACTGTTTATTCCGTAGACTAGTGAAGCCATTTCGTCCATAAGGAGCATAATTAAAATGAGTAATGTCTACGAGTTAATGTACATCCTCCGTCCAGATCTAGGTGAAGATCAGGTAGGAGAATCTGTTGATAAATACAAAGATTATTTGACCGAAAATGGTGCTGAAGATTTAGAGGTTCAAGTAAAAGGTAAAAGAAGACTGGCTTATCCTGTAGGCAAATATCTAGATGGTATTTATGTCCAGATGAATTATCAAGCTGACGGTTCGCAGAACGCTCCTTTGGAAAGAATGATGCGTTTGAGTGAAGATACCATCCGTTATCTAACTATTAAACGCAAAAAGCGTGCCATTATTGCCGAACAGAACGCTACGGCAGAACCAGTATCTGACCCTTCAGATAATTAAAACTTGCTTTGCTCAAACAAGCTATTAGCTAAAAGCTAATAGCTTGAATCACCGATCCGTTAACAGCGGTGAGCGGTCATACATGGGGATAAACTCCCGTAATAATCTCATTGGCTTTAAGGTTACCAATTCTTGACCCTGGACTATTTTTCTCGGCTTGTTTTAAGGTATCCACTGGTAGAACCAATCGGCGATTAATGCTTGTAGTTAGAGTAATATTGTCTTTTCCTGTAGTAGCAATTATTCCTGCCAACACATCCTCTTTGGTCGTAAATTGAATTGCCTGAGTTCCAATATCTCCTCGGTTACCCAATCGCAAGGAATTAACTGAAATGCGTTTGCCAAAGCCAAGTTGAGAGATTACGGCAATGGAGTCTTGAGAACTGACATTACAACAGCCTACTAAGCTTTCTTTGAGTCTCAAGCGCATAACTCGATTTCCTTGAGCGTTTCTTCCCATTAAGGGAATTTGCAGATCGTCAATTGGTAAGCGTAATATACGTCCTCCCGTGGTAGCAATTACCATTTCTCGATCTTCGGTAGCAAAGCAGAAATACTGGAGAGTATCTTTATCCTTAAGCTTGATTAGCACTAAGCCTCGATTTCCTAGAGCATCTAACTCTTTAGCATCCAGGCGTTTAATAATGCCTTTTTCTGTGAGCATTAGCAAATCTAAATTCTGATAATTTTCGGGCAGAAAGAAATGCGCCACCGTGGTTTTAGCATCTCTTTGGGCTGCTGATGACAATAGTTCGATCGCCTGAAGTTCGGTACTTTCTAAACTGGAGGGAACTTCCTCAATCGGGACAGGATAAACTTTGCCACTATCGGTTACGACGATGAGTTTATCATGATTGGCTACAGGCTCTTGATGCAGCAGAAAATCGTCTTTTTTCGTAGCAGAATTACTTCCTAGATCTGCCGTCGTCGGATTTGACCAATAAACGCAGCCAGAACTAGTTACCTTAAATTGCGCCTGGGGAGAGCGTTCAAAGGTAAGGTTAGGAGAGATTGTCAAGGCTGGGTCTTTTACTGGATCTTTTGTTGGCGTTTTTTTCTGGTCAGGGGCTTTTTTCTTAGGAAGGGCGGGAATATCTTCGCTAACCTGGACGTTGATAATGCGGGTACGACGTTCATCACCAAATTTTCGCTTGAGGGAACGCAGCTCTTTTTTGAGGGACTTCATTAATTCATGGCGATCGCCCAAAATATTATTTAAGGCAGTAATCCGTTCTTGAAGATCGATGGATTCGGTTTCTAGCTTTTGTTTCTCTAAACCAGTGAGCCGACGCATCGGCATGGCTAAAATGGAATCTCCTTGAATGGGGGAGAATTCCAGCTCATCCTGAAGGCGTAACTTAGCGGTAGTCCCATCAGGAGCGTGTCGTAGAATTTCAATTACTGCATCAATTTGATTTAGCGCTAAGAGCAATCCTTCCACCAGATGTAGTCGTTGATTAGCCTGTTCTAGTTCATGGCTATATTGCTTTCTCAGGGTATGTTCGCGGAATTTGAGGAATTCCTCAAGTACATCGCGTAAAGGTAGCTGAACTGGCTTATTATCCACCAATGCCAGCATAATTGTCCCAAAATTACTCTGGAGTGCTGTTTGACGGTAAAGCTGGTGGAGAACCTTGTTTGGGGTAGTGTCTTTCTTGAGTTCAATGACTACCCGCATGCCACTGCGATCGCTCTCATCGCGAATATCAGAAATTCCCTCAATTTTCCCTAAGTTAACTAGAGCGGCAACCTTTTCGATCCAGCCAGCTTTATTTACCTGATAGGGTAGCTCTGTAACTACCAGGGCTTTCTTCTCACGGCGCTTGGTTTTACCAGTAGCAATTCTTTCAATTTGGGCAATGCCCCGCATTTTAATAATCCCTCTGCCCGTGCGATAGGCATCTTCAATCCCGCTGACCTCAACTATTTCTCCCCCTGTGGGAAAATCAGGTCCTGGGATTAGCTGCCACAGTTTTTCGTCAGTTATGGTGGGGCGATCGATTAGGGCTATCAAACCATCTACCACCTCCCCTAGATTATGCGGCGGGATATTAGTTGCCATACCCACGGCAATTCCCGAACAGCCATTAAGCAGCAAGATTGGTAGTTGAACAGGTAAAACCACTGGTTCAGTCTGGGAGCTATCAAAATTGTCGCTGAAGTTTACCGTTGCTTCGCCAATCTCAGCCAACATCGCCTCATGTGCCACAGGAGCCAATCTAGTCTCGGTGTAGCGCATGGCTGCAGGGGGATCGTTGTCTACTGAGCCAAAATTACCATGCCCATCCAACAGAGGGTAGCGAGTCGAAAAGCTCTGTACTAAACGGACTAAGGCATCATAGACCGATTGATCGCCATGAGGGTGATACTTACCTAAAACATCTCCGACTACACGAGCGCATTTACGATAAGGGCGATCTGGAGTTAATCCCAGCTCATACATTGCGTAGAGAATACGCCGATGCACAGGTTTTAAGCCATCCCTCACATCAGGCAAGGCTCTCCCAACAATTACGCTCATGGCATATTCAAGATATGACCTTTCCATTTCTTGGTGTAGAGGTGTAGGAATGATCTGACCATTTCCTAACAAATTAAGCTGCTGTGCCATTCAAAGAATCTCCAGAAGTTACGAGGGATATGCCAAAAATATAATTAAGCTAATTAAGCTAATTAAGGCTGCGAGAAATAATAAATCAAGATTTAACTAAAAACCCAAGGGGACTCGATCGCCTTTTGCTTGGACTTTGCGATCGTGCTGTTTTAAGCCACAATATAAACCACAATGAAAAAAGTTAATTATTCAATTTTTGTCCTCGTCATTTTTAACATCCAGTTTTTTAAATTCAACAAAATCTGAGTGAAGGTCTATGGCAACGGTTTTGATTGTAGAAGATGATCCCATCAATATGCGGGTTTTTTCCAAAATACTAACAAAAAGAGGCGGCTTGCAAGTCAAAGGTACGGAAATTGTCGAAGAAGTCCTGCAATATGCTCAATCGGGTGAGATCGATGTCATTCTCATGGATGTTGCCTTGGCAAATAGCACCTATCAGGGAAAGCCCGTTGACGGCATCAAAATTACCCAAATGCTCAAGGAAGATGCCAAAACTACCAATCTACCGATAATTTTAGTCACGGCCCACGCCATGGAAGGCGATCGCGAAAACTTTTTAAAACAAAGTGGTGCAGATGGTTATATATCTAAACCAGTTGTCGATCATGAGGCATTTATTCATCAGATAGTTTCTTTAATCAATAAGGCATAATTCAAATTTTTGCAATCTATAATTTGGCAATAACCGTTATTTTGATTAATTCTTGCGCTTCCTACTCAATTTAGTCCGTCGGCTAATAATTTAGTATACTAGTACTAATTGGAGATTTGGATCTATTACTTGGCGTTGTCGCGAAGCAAGTTACCCAAAATATTTCGCACCTGCTCGGCTGTCTTGTCCCAGCTAAATAACTGCGATCGCCTTAATCCTTTATGGTATAGAGTTTCTCTCAGTTGAACATTAGTTAAAATCTGATACATTCCCTGGGCAATATTTTCCACGTCATAGGGGTCAACGTAAAGTACGCTATCCCCTGCGACTTCAGGAATGGATGTTACTTTTGAGGTAATTACAGGACAGCCACAAGCCATTGCTTCTAGTACTGGTAGGCCAAATCCTTCATAAAGGGAAGCAAAGATCAAACATTGTGCCAGGGAATATAGACCAGGCAGATCGGCAGTAGGTACATAGTCGAGAAAGATGATGCGATCTCTAGCTGATAGCTGGCTAGTTTGGCGTTCAATTTTAGGATAGAAAAAGTCGTCCTTTTTGCCAGTGATTACAAATTGATAATCTTTTAAGGGCATTCGATCAAATGCTTCCAGGCAACGACTAAGATTCTTATAGAACCTCATATCTCCAACGTAGAGCAGATATTTATCTAGATTATATTTCTGAAGAATTTCTGGATCTGGTTGCGGAAAAAATAAATCCCGAGCATACCCATTATAAACTACATCGATCGCCTCTGGATTGACGCTATAGTTTTCGACCACATCTTGTTTGGTGTATTCAGAAACACAGATAATGCCCTGAGACTGCTTGAGCAAAAAAGGTAGAGCGTAAAGATAGTAATATTTCCACTTCGGACTTAATTCAGGATATTTGAGCGGGATTAGATCATGAACAGTAACTATTTGAGGGACAGGAGGAAAAAAAATACCTTCATATACAGGAGAAAAAACCAGGTCTACTTGTTGGCGTTTAAGCTGCTTATTTAATCCAGTCTGATACCAAAGCAGTCGCCTGAGATGTCCTGAAAAACCGCGATCGGGTGACAAAGCAGGATCTACAGGAATAACTTGTGCTGGATATTTAGCTTGAAAGAAATCTGCATGGGAATAAAGCAAAAAATCTAACTCCTGACGGTAATTCATTAACCCAGAAATTAGATTTTTGTTTGCTACCCCTAAACCGCTGGCTTGTTCTTGAATATAGGTTGCGTTAATCGCAATTTTTGGCAGTGATGGCATTTTTTAAAGCTATTAGCTCTCAGCTATTAGCTACTGAGGGAAGGGTGAGAAAAAATTAGAAAAAGTTGGAGTCAATCGAAAAATAAATTCCATCTTCTTGGAGAGAGTTATTTTCTGCATCAACTGACGTCAGAGGAATACCCCAATCCAAGCGGGCATTAAAATTTGTTCCCATAGAGAAGTTTAACCCAACTCCTAATGAAGCCAAGGTTGCATTACTAATTTCCACATCACCACTGTTCCAAACGGTACCAAGATCGAAAAAAGGAGCAATTTGCAGTAAGCCATCAAACTTCTTAAAGCGCAGTACAGGGACGCGCAGTTCAGCGGAGGCAAACAAACCATTATCCCCCAAACTAAGATCCTGGCGATAACCCCTAGCACTGCTGACTCCACCAAGTCTAAATTGTTCTAGGGGGACTAAACTACCGCCTGAGAGCTGGGCATCTCCCCGCAGCAGCAGCAAAAAGTCTTCATCCAAACGTCTTACCCATTGGCTTTGTCCACGCCAAGATAGAAAGGTACTATCAGGCTCACCATTGTCATTAATTGTGGGGTTGAGAGCATCTACCCCCAGGCTAAATTGAGAGCGAAAGGCTAATACTTCTTTGTCGTTACGGTTGACATATTCTTGGAACAGTCTAACGGCACTGATTTTTGTTTCTCCCTCATCATTAGCACCTCTAGAAAGCTGGAAATTCTCATTTAAAAGAGAGGTTTCACTTTCAGTGCGGGTTAGGCTCATCCCGAGGGCGAATTCCTGAGTTGGCTTGACTAGTATCGGCTGGCGTAGACTCAGTTCATAATAGCGTGATTTTGATTCAATATCGAGAGGAGTAAAGGGTTCTTCGATTACATCATTAGAATTGTTGCCGTAAGCTGCCTTAATGGTGCCATTCTTAGAGTTGATTGGAACACCATAAGAAAGATCGAAAGCATCACTACCTTTGGTATTGGCATACTCAAAGTTAAATTTATCGCCAAATCCCAATAAGTTGCCGTGATTAATCCCGATAGATCTTTGATTAGTACCGACGCTAGGGGATCTGCTGTTGTTTAGGCTGGTAGAAACATTAAATACATCTGCTTCTTGAATTTTGATATCGAGCAAGCTGGTGCCTGGTTGAATACCAGCAGACAGTTCGGCTGAAACGTTGTCAATTAAAGGGTCTAGACGGAGTAGCTGTAGAGCGGCCAGTAAATTATCGACGTTGATTGGCTTTCCTGCTGCTGCTTCGATGCGCGAGGAAACATAGTTAGGGGAGAGTCGATCGGTTCCAGAAACATTAATCTTCTCTAGTTTTCCTTCTAATACAGCGATTTTCACCGTGCCGCCTGTTAATTCTTGGGGAGGAATATAAGCTCCTGAACTTACGTATCCTCGATCGGTATACAGCTTAGTGATAGTGCTTCTAGCTTGAAACAGTTCGGGTAGAGTTAGAGGACGATTTCGATAGGATTTTACAGCTTGATTCAGCTCCTTCTGACTAAATATGCTGCTACCAACTACATTAAATTTTTTGACTACAATTTGTTTAGGAACAGCATTACCATTATTTGCTTTAGTTACCTCGTTAGCATTAACTTTTGCAGGAGAGATTTCTGCTTGGGTTAGCAAAGATGATGTTTCCACATCAGGCAAAGGGACTGTTGGCAGTTTTGCCTCAATCTGCTGTGAATCGTCGTGAAGAGATGTTGTTTGTGCAGCACTAAGAGACGGTAATCCAGTAAGTGAACCTGCGATCGCCAGTAACGAAATTGATAAAGCAGATAGATTAAACTTATTGAAAAAATTACAGCCTAACTTCTGCCAAAATTTGTCTGATATCAACATATTAGTCACTATGCTTTGAGAAAGTCACTCCTACTAAGGTTCCCCAAAGTAATCTTGAAATAACAGGATTAATAAAAATGTTTTTTTAGCGCGGTGTACTCGATCGATTATTAAGCTAAGAGTCAATATTACTACAGTTGGGATTTATCCTTTAAGTTGATAGCGCATTCCTGGAAGCTGCTCGATCAAATCCATCATTTCTAGCTCAGACAAAGCAGCAAAGATTTCGTTAATGCCTAATCCTGTTTGTTCGGCGATCGCATCGATGGCAATTGAATCTTGGTTGATTAAGCGATAAATATCGGCTAATTCTGGCTTTAAATCTGGCTGAGGTTTGAGATTGACAGCAGGAATATAGTCAAGGCAAGGCATTGTACCTAGCATTTCTAATAGGTGTTCTATGCCCAATAATACATGCGCTCCTGAGTTGAGTAATGCTAAACAACCCAAGGAACGAGGATTGTCCAAAGAACCAGGCAAAACATAAACATCGCGACCAAAATCATTGGCATAACGAGCCGTAATTAAAGCGCCAGAACGCTGGGGAGCCTCGATAATTAACACAGCGCGACATAAACCAGCAATAATCCGATTTCGGGCCGGAAAATGACCTCGATCTGGCTGAGTTTGAGCAGGATATTCACTAACGATCAAGCCTTGCTCAATCAATCTTTGATAAAGTTCGCGATTGCTAAAGGGATAGATCGTGTCTACTCCTGTGCCTAAAACTGCAATGGTTCTACCGTTAGCTGACAAACAAGCTTGATGAGCGACGGTATCGATACCCGCCGCCATGCCTGACACGATGCCAAAACCATGACTTACTAAAGCCTCAGTAATCTTTCTTGTCCAGCGCTTGCCGTATTCTGTGGGGTCACGAGTTCCGACAATGGCGATCATTGGCTTGCTTCCCAAATTCTCTGATGGCTCAACCCGTCCTAAATAGTGCAGCAACGGTGGCGGACTGGGAATTTCTGCCAGAAGTCGAGGGTATAGCTCGTCGTTGGGTGTCCAAAACTGAGGATTTTGTTGGAGATAGGAAGCAATTAGTTCTTTTGGCAGGTGTTTGACTCGATTATGTTGGATTGCCTGAGCGGCTTTACCATTGATACCATCGATTTCGGCAAAGGCGATCGCTGGTGCATCCCAAGCCTGCTGTAGGGAACCAAAGTGTTGATAAATTTTTTTTAAGGAAACGGCTCCTATTCCCTTAATTTGTGACCAGGCTAACCAATAAGCTTGTTCTTGTTCCATAAGTAAGTTTACTAATTGCCAACTACCCCTAAAGCTTAGAGCTAGGAACTAACAACATACAAACGAAGGCAGTCTACACCCAGCGTAAAAATAAGTAAATAAATTTAACAGCCTGGTCGATTTATCAGTGTAATTATGGAGAATACTTGCTATAGATTAGTTTTATCGAGATCGGCAGTCTATTACGAATGGTGTCTAGATCTGTTTATCCACATCCAACCCAGCTAGGATAAGCATTGACGCTTATATAGACTACTACTGTGGAATCTAATCAGAACACTCCTCTAGAACATCAAAACGTTCCCGTTGCCCATCAGGGGTTACATAGTTTTTTATACAGTTCTGATAGTGAACACAACGCTGATGCTTCTAGAGAAATCAACTCAGATGGCACCACCATGGTTGAGATCCCACAATGGTCACAACAAGCCGAAAACACTAAAATTGCTGGAGTATATGCAGTTATAGACTGCGATCGCATTTATCAATATATTGGTTACTCTAGAGATGTCTGGCGATCGGTGAAAGGACATATTACTCAAAACGGTACAGACGTTTGCACTTTCATTCGAGTTAAAACATTCAAGTTTCCTAAACGTCAGGCAATGGAAGCATTAAGAGATGAGTGGATTTCTGAGTTGAACTATCTTCCCTCTGGTAACACGGGAGAGGGCGATACTTGGGCGCGGACTATCGGTGAAGCTGCCAAAGCAACCATGTCAGAAGCAGAGAGAAATGCCTACGAGGAGAAGAAACTCAAGCTGCGCAAAGCTATGGCAGATGCTACTTTGGTTGATGAGTTTGAGGCTCAAAATAGTCAGACCAATTCTGAAATTAAACGTCGGCAACAACTTGAAGCAGCAGTTAAAAATGATGATTGGAGTTCGGTAATTGAATCTCAGCAATAACATGCTTTTAACGTATATTACTTTAAGCTCTAAGCTTTATCAGTCTTTTGATAGTTCCTGTAAACCTACGAAGCCGACAAAAAAGGTATAAATCCCATAGAGTAGAGGATTTTTATCTCTGAGAACTAGCTTTTGATGCAGCAATTAGTCCTTCAACGCCGTGGGCAATTAGAGCCACGCTGCCTAACCAGAAAAGAGAATTAAGCTTAGGGGGCAAGGATTTACTTTGTAAATAGAAGATACAAGTTCCAGCTTTCTAATCCCAACGCACATGTCATAGCAATAGTTGAGATAATTTTAATTGATTTAGCTATTTGTGGATTCATTAATTAAAAAGTTGAATTTAATAGTGTTTTTCACCGAGATAAAAAGCTTAGATAGCAATAATTACTCATTGATTTATCCAAGCTTTAAATAAATATACTAACTCTTGATATTAAATTTACCTAATAGTTTAAAAAACAAGTAAATATAGTAACTAATCAAAGACAACTACAGGACAGAGAACATTTTTTCAAGTAAGTCTACTAGTTGTAATAAACAATTCTATTTTTTACTAAAAATATTTTATTCCCCATGATTGAACTTTTATATCTTGCTTCTCAAATTCAATGTGGCGCTGCTGGAGATTTTTTAAATGTCAAAGTTGATGTTTATCACAACCAAGAACTAGTAAAAACCATGATGGTAAATGACCACGCTTTACTACCTGTTAAATCTGTTAACGATTTAACTTTCAGATATAGCGTTATTAATAACACTACTAACTGCGCTTTGCAAACACCCTCAGAAATGTCTTTGGCTCCTACAGATAGTATTCCTAGTCTAGCTGGAGCATATAAGCAGGATTCTTTACAGACTTTGCTCAGTGGTTTAAACAACTACGAAGAACTATTTTTAGTTGAGCTGGGTACAACTAATCGCAATAGTGTTGCTTTCGATCTGCAGGACGTGGTATTCAAAGTAGATAATAACCCAACTCCTGTTAGCCTTATTTATGCTGACTAGTATTTAGATTTTACATACTCTAGTGCCATAGCGCGATCGCTGATTTGATCATCTAGAGTAGCAATCAAAATATCATCCAAGATCTGCTTATATAATGGTCCTGGTTTAAAACCTAGGACTTTTAAGTCCTTACCGTTTATCAATGGTTTTACTTGGGATAAATCAGTAATATATTGCCAGATTTGACGGCGAATTTCCTTATTGCCTCTAGCTGCCAAAATAATTAACTGCAAGGTTTTATAAGGATGTAATAGCTGATAAATTTGACTGGGAAGTTTGGTTTGGGCTAGTTGATTTACAATTTTTGTTTCTAATACTTCTAGCAGTTGTAAGCGTTGAAGACTGTCATTAGGTAGTTGTAGATTATCAGCTACCATTATCCTCTCGGCAAGAGGTAAATAAGCAATTAAAATCTCTAACCTAATTAGCCAATGTTCGGTAGTTTTTGGTTCGAGATATTTTAACCATTTAGATGCACAACGAATCTGCTGCTGTAAGACAGAAGTTAGAGTTAAATCTTGGTGTAAGCAGCTTAAAGCATCCAATTCATTTAATAACTTGAGGGCAGGTTTCCAATAATGTGCCTGAAGAATATATTTCAATTCGGCTCTTAATCTGGTGCTTAAAGCGGGAGTTTGGCGATCGCTAATTCTCAACTGCTCATACACGCCACTTTTGATCGCGTAGCGAATATATTCCTCTGTCTGGGGTTCAATGGTAAAACCGAGGCGTACCGCAAATCTAACCGCACGATAAATTCGGGTAGGATCTTCAATAAAGCTATTAGCATAAAGCACTCGAATCAAGTGCGATCGCAAATCTAGTAAACCGCCAAAAAAGTCCAGTAAATCTCCCTTACGGGAAAATTCGCCCATTTTGGGCGGAGTCAGGCGCACTGCCAGGGCATTAATGGTAAAATCTCGGCGATAGAGATCTTGACGGATCGAGCTAGCTTCTACTTGAGGATTAGCTGCGGGGTAGGGATAGAACTCCGTCCGAGCCGTGGCAATATCAATCAAGAGATTGCCCAACACGGGATCTTGATGCCAACTCAAAGCAGCGGTTTGAAATTCTCCGTGGATCGAAATCTTAATCTGGGGATACATCTGCTGAATTGCAGACGCTAACTCTACTCCTGCCGCCTCATCAGCAGAACGGTGATGACCATCAACTACCAAATCTATATCCTGCAATAGCAAGGGTTCGACATCGCTAGTCAGCAGAACATCTCGCACTCCTCCCCCAACCAGATAAAGATTCCAGCCTCGTTGTTGTGCTGCTTGAGTTACTTCTTGCAGCAGTGTCCAAATAGCGGGCTTCAAGCGATTTTGTAGAGTGGGCAATAAACGAGAAGTAAGATTTTTTTGGCTAGCTGTCTCCACTTCCGTGTTATAGCTGCGATCGTGTAGCTGACGTAGCACATCAGTGCGAGTAACAATCCCAATTAGCTCCCCTGCTTCAATTACAGGTAATCTACCCACGTCGTAAGTCACCATTAAAGCTTGAATTTCGGGCAGAGTGGCATCGGTTGCAATGGTTTTTACGTTACGACTCATGTAACCCTTAACTGGAGCGTGGTCAAAGCCATGATGAATTGCCAAATCTAAATCTCGCCGAGAGATAATCCCCTCTAAACAACCGTTGTGATCGACTACCGATAATCCAGAATGACCATAGCGAAATAAGATTATTTGAGCCTGTTCGATGGTAGTATCGGGACGAATGGTTCTGACAGGGGAAGACATTAAATCCCTGGCGGTAGGAGGCTGAGGAATCTGCTCGATTAATTGAGCTAATAGCTTCTCAAATAGCTGTTCGGGTCGATCGGTAGTAACAGACATGGAAGCTGCTTGAGCATGACCTCCTCCACCGAAGGGAGTAAATAGCTGATTGAGATTAGTCTCGGCTAACCGCGATCGCCCAATGACCACTAGCTTAGATTGTCCACCTCTGGGATGTTGATGACCCAATAACACCAGATCGCTTTCTGTTAGATTAATTAACCTCGCGGTTAAATTTGCCAAACCACCGACAAATTTCTCCGTCTGCAACAATACCGAAGCGATGACATATCCTTGAACAGTAGTGCGCTGTAAATTATTTAACGCATCTTTAAATAATTCCTGGAGCTGATGACTTAATCCTGGCTCACTATATTCAGCCACAATGGAGACGTTTGCCGACTGCTCCATCAACCAGGCGATCGCTCTAGCATCACGGGGAGATGTTTGATCGAAGGTCAATGAGCCTGTGTCCACATGAATCCCTAAAGCCATTGCTGTTGCTTCAAAAGGGGTTAAAGCAATATTTTGCTGCTGGAGTAATTCGGCAATATAGGTCGTAATTGCCCCCACCGCTTCGGTATGAATCTCTGTCACCTCAATATCCGATGCTGCATCAACATGATGATCGAATACTTCAATTCGCTTAACCGTAGGCAAACTCAACCAATCCGCTGCTGCTCCCAGGCGATCGCTTTTTTGGGTATCGACAATGTAGATGGTGGCGATCGCTTCAGGAGTAATACTACGCATTTCCACAAAGTTAAACTCGTCGCGATATAGTGCTAGAAAATTCTTAACCGCTGGATGTGCGCCACCTGTTAAGACAATTTTTGCCCCCGATTTAAGACGAGACAATCCAATTGCTGAACCTAAAGCATCAAAATCAACGGTTTGATGGCAGAGAATTATATCCATTATTTAAACTATACTGCTAATTTAAAATGACTTTAAATCTACGAAAGATTTTAGCAGTTTTCCTTTAACAGCCTAATTTTTACAACTATGACTTTTGACCAACTGTTTAATTTAGCCAATACTTACATTCTGCCATTTTGGACATTGATGATTTTCTTGCCCAATTGGCAAGTGACTAAGAAGGTAATCGGGTCTTATCTATACTTTTTACCTTTGATCGGCTTGTATATTTATTACCTGTCTGCATCATTCGAGCCAGAATTATTTGCTACCCTGGCAAATCCTTCATTATCAGATATTGCTACTTTCTTTTCTTCGGCAGGTTCGGCTGGAGCAGGATGGATGCATTTTTTAGCAATGGATCTGTTTGTCGGTAGATGGATTTATTGGCAGGGACAGAAGAAACAAATCTGGACTATTCATTCTTTGATACTGTGTCTTTTCTTTGGTCCTATTGGTTTGCTCTCTCATATTTTTACCGCTTACATTTTTAAGGGGAACAATGGTGCGGCAGAAGTTGAAAGCGATGCGGCTGTTTCTTAAACTTCACAATGGCAATGAGCAGAATTGGTTAAATTAATTGCTAGTGAGAGTATAAATAATTGTTATAAAAACATCTTGCCGGCATATTTCACCATGCCTCAACCATCAATTTTTAAATAACTTTTAAATAACTCACGGTGCTTGCCAGACAAAGGTTTATGATTTAATTAGTATTTTCCCGATTAATCTAATTCCTAATAAGACTAATGAAGCTTAAGATCGAACTTCGTCTATCCTCTATCGTCAAAAGTTTTTCCAGCTTAATTTTGGCTTTAATCCTCTCGATTTCTCTTTTGGTTGCGCCAGCCTGGAGTGCAGACTATAATAAGCAGTCTTTGATCAACGAGGATTTTTCTCACCAAGATTTAACTGATGCCAGTTTCGATCACACCAATCTGAGGGATAGTAATCTGAGTTTTATTAATGCATCAGGAGTTCGTTTTTTTGGTGCCAATCTGGCACAGGCTAATTTGGAAGGCGCTAATCTCAGCTACGCCAGTCTAGAGTCTACTCGTCTTACCCGAGCTAATCTGACTAACGCAGTATTGACTGGAGCATATTTAACCAATGCTTTGATGAATGAAGCAACGATCGCAGGAGCCGATTTTACCGACGCTTTATTAAGCCCTACTACTGAACGAAAACTATGTGAGGTGGCCAGTGGAACAAATCCAACCACGGGTAACAACACCAAGGATACTTTATACTGTCCTTAAATTCCTGGGATATTTCTTAGTAAAACTATGAAATTCAATCTAGAATGCAGTTAAACGATTCAGACTTGATTCAGCGACTTATTAAACAAGTAGACAAAACTTCTGGATTGAGCTGGGAAGAGCGTCTATCTTTAAATCAATTACACTGCCTCGAAACTGATGCTGATTCGAGATATTGCCGCCGCCTAAAGAGAAAAAAGGTAAGCTAGAATGTAATTGACTTAAGTTGATTGGCAGTTGGAATCATAAATTGTGCAAAAATGTCACAATATAATATAGGTTATTAAATTTAATTAATATTGTGACCCAAAGTCCGATTTTATAGAACCACTTGTGAATCTAATCGCTGCTAATTCTGAGTTAAATCCGCAAGAGCTATTTCCCTTTGAGCTGGATGAATTTCAACAACAGGCGATCGCTGCCTTAGCCGCAGACAAATCTGTCGTCATCTGCGCCCCGACAGGTTCGGGAAAAACCTTGATCGGTGAGTATGCAATTTATCGCGCCCTAAGCCACGGTAAACGAGTATTTTACACTACGCCTTTAAAAGCCCTGTCAAATCAAAAGTTCCGCGATTTTCAGGAACAGTTTAGTGCGGGGGATTCTCGTCGCATTGGTTTGCTAACAGGAGATACGATTGTTAATCCCAATGCCGATGTGGTGGTTATGACCACTGAGATCTTTCGCAATATGCTGTACGAAACTCCGATCGGACAGTTAGGAACCTCTTTGGAAGCTGTAGAAACGGTAGTTTTGGATGAATGCCACTATATCAGCAATCGTTATCGCGGGACGGTGTGGGAAGAATCGATTATCTACTGTCCGCCTCAGATCCAGCTAGTCGCTTTATCTGCCACCATTGGTAATCCTCAAGAACTAACCGACTGGATCGCTAAGGTGCGCAATTCTCATTCCCCGAACTCTACCAAATATGAGTGCGAACTAATCAACTCTGATTTTCGTCCTGTTCCCCTGAGATACTATTTTTGCGATCGCCGTGGAATTCATCGACTATTGAATCAAGCAGAAACGGAAATAAATCCTAAACTGAAGGCCTCGACACTCCAAAGAGGACAAAAACCCAAGCGTCTCAAGATCAAAGATTGTCCCAAAATCTATCAGATCGTCCAGCAACTGCAAAAGAAAGAGATGCTGCCAGCGATCTATATTATTTTTAGTCGTCGAGGTTGCGATCAGGCAGTCGATACAATTGAAGGTTTGGCTTTAGTTACAACCGAAGAAGGACAGAAAATTGAAAGTATTCTGCTATATTTTTTCTTGAGCAATAATATTGACCTGCAAACAATATTGCTGGAACATTTTACTCAGTCTGACCCAACATTAACTGAGTTATTGAGAGATTATCTTGCCGATAACGATCGCGCAGAAGTAAATTTGGCAGCTTATCTTAGTAGCTATCCCAATCAAAAATATTTACTGTGGCAGTTTCTCTGTGAGAATTCGCAAATTGCGCGGATCGAACAGATCGAACCTTTGATGCGCGGCATAGCTTCTCATCATGCAGGGTTATTACCAGCCTGGAAAGAACTGGTAGAAAGACTGTTTGAAATGGGACTGGTCAAGATTGTCTTTGCCACCGCTACCCTAGCAGCAGGAATCAATATGCCCGCTCGGACGACGGTAATGTCTGCACTCTCTAAACGTACTGACGGGGGACATAGTATGTTGAGTCCCTCAGAATTCTTACAGATCTCTGGTAGAGCAGGGAGAAGAGGTAAAGATAAGGTAGGTCATGTGGTAACGATCCAGACTCCCTTTGAGGGAGCAAAAGAGGCTGCATTTCTGGCAACTTCTACTGCCGAACCCTTGAGAAGCTGGTTTACGCCGTCCTATGGTATGGTACTCAACCTGTTACAAAAATATAGCTTGCCTGAAGTCAAAGAACTTTTAGAACGAAGTTTTGCCGAATATCTTTCCCAGAAAAGACTGGCTCCCGAGCAGGTGGCGATCGCCGAAATTTCCACCGAACTAGCAAGACTAGATGTGGCGTTGGCATCTATTCCCCCTGGACAGTTGACTAGCTACCAAAAACTAAGAGAGAGTGCCAGAGAAGAACAGCGACTGTTAGACATTCTTCAGCAGCAGGCAGAAGCCACACGTAAAAGCCAGATCAAACCTCTGGTGTCCCAAATTGAGCCTGGTAGAATCATCGGCCTAAAAGGAAAGCATATTCGAGTTAATTCCCCCTTAGCGGCGGTCTTAGTAGATCAGATTCCAGGTTCGGGTAAAGCATCTAACCTGCTGTGTTTGGGAGCAGATAACTACTGGTATGTGGCAGCCAATGGTGACGTGACGGAAATTAATCAAGGAACTTTTTCTCCTGAAGAATTAGCCGAGATTCTGGTACCGCCTCTAGATAATGTTCAATTAGGTAAATGGCGCAAAGGAGATGAGTCGAGCGCGATCGCCATTAAGCAAATTGCTAACTACCTAATTCCCATCCCCGCGGCGGCAGAAGTGAGGGAGCAACAGCAAAAATTAGATGCTTTAGCCAGAGAAATAGACCGCCATCCAGTACATCAGGTCGATAAACCCAGTAAAATACTGAAAAAACATCAAAAGCGCCTGCAATTACGAGAAAAACTCCACAAAACTCAAATTAAATATCAAAAACAAAAGTTCAATCAGTCTTACTACTGGTCAGAATTTCTCAATCTAATTAATGTCTTACAAGAGTTTGAAGCGTTAACCGAATATAGCCCCACCTTTTTAGGACAGGCAGCAGCGACTATTCGTGGAGATAATGAACTTTGGCTAGCTTTGGTATTTGTTTCTGGGGAACTCGAATATTTGGAACCCCATCATTTGGCGGCAACTGTTTGCGCTTTAATTACCGAAACTCCTCGTGCCGATGTTTGGTGTGATTTCCCTCCTCCTCCAGAAGTATTAGAGGTATTAGGAGTAAAAACAACCCCAACCCCAAGTAGCCAAAACTCAAAACCAACTTCTCCCAGCATCAGAGAAATTAGAACTCGTCTATTTCAGGTACAGCGTCGTCATGAAGTTAGCCTACCAGTGTGGCGAGAGTATGAACTAGTTGGACTTTGCGAACAGTGGGCATTAGGGGTGGATTGGCAGGATCTCTGTGAAAGCGTAAGTTTGGCAGAAGGAGATATTGTCAGAATGTTGCGTCGGACAGTTGATGTTTTATCCCAAATTCCGCAAATCCCTAATATTTCCTCGACCTTATCAAACAACGCGAGGGAGGCAAATTCCCTGATGAAACGCTTTCCTATCTAACCTCAGTTCGGGTTAGGACAAGGGAGACTGGCACTTGCTGAAATGAATTCAGCGTGTGATGCGTAGCGAATCCTTTAGGGCTTCCCCGCTCAATTAAATGGTTAAGGTTGCTATAAGCTCTAAGTCTTTAGACTAAATACACCGATCGGATTTATTTATTTTCTAGCATATCCATTGCCATTTTCAGACTGACTTTTAAACGATTAAGAGAGGCTGCCAAAACGCCAATTTCATCGTTGCTCTTTTGCTCAAATTCCATGTCCATATCTCCCATACTGAGCTGCTTAGAAGAATGTGACATTTTTTTCAATGGCTCGGTAATGGTAAACTTGAGGAAGAGATTGACCAACAGACTAGCCACCAGAGAAAAGATAATAATTTTACTCAGGACTAAATTGCGTAGCTGTCGAGCGGCATCACGAACTTGACTAGACGGGACTGAAATAACCTGTGCGCCCACAATCTCATTTAGTTTCCAACCAAAACCATTACTATCACCATAGGAAGCAATTAAACTGGCAGGAGCTACTTTAGGATCGCTATGGCAACGAAGACAAGTTTCTTTTTCAATTTTCAGAGGACGAGCGATATAAAAGATTTCTCCCCCAGGAATCGAACGAAAGCCCTGTTGTTGTTGTTCGGGATTATTACGAAATGATTCAACAATTTCTGTCTCAAACCGATCTGCCTTATCTCTAATGTTGGTGGGATTAAGGGTCGCCTCTTTATAAAAAAACTGACTGTATTGCTCGTCAGAGCGCAAATTCTCAAAAACTTCTCTAGCAGAATAGGCTGGTACTGTCTGAGGTAGAAACACTTCTTCCGTTTCTAGTCGCTCGGATAGTTCGGGGTTTATTTGGGTACTGGTATAGTTGCGAACCGAATTCATCGTTTCAATTAACATTGAAGCCCTGTCGGCAACCACCTGCTCGGCATAATTTTGCAGTACCCTCGATAGAATAAACCCCATAGTTACTGTCAATAACAATAAAATTGTTCCTAAGAGAATATTTAGCTTAAGACCTAAGTTGAGATTTTTAAACATCTTTCATGCTGCCTTTCTGAAGCCTTGAGGATTATATTTTTGCAGTTATTAGTTAATTGATAATTAAAGATTTTATAAAGTATGCTTCCCTGGGAACTTGTAAATATATATTGTTTGTAACTATCTCTGGCAATAATTCAAAATTAAATAGACGGCGACGATCTAAATCTTGCCGCTTAAAATTAACTAATGCCAATATCATAGGAAACATATGGAACTACAGCGTATTTTATTAATAATAATTATCTTTACTTTATCGGCATGTAACAGATCTCCAGAAACTGCAATTAGCAAGCTTAGTATCGGCGTAGTAAGCTATGGCGAAAACGATAAATCCCTCCAGCAATATGCCGATTTTCAGGAGTATTTGGGAACACAGCAAAATAGTTTGATTGAGCTTGAGCCAACTTACAATGAGGTTAGAGCCTTAGCACAAATTTCCAGCAAGAACTGGGATTTAGTTTTTGCTCCCCCTGGTTTAGCCGCGATCGCCATTGCTCAACACAATTATCTGCCCTTAATTCCCCTCGAAGGTAGAGATAAAACTCGTTCAGTTATCATTGCCAAACAAGAATCCGCTTTTCAAGATCGCCAAGACTTAGCAGGACAAATTATTGCTCTGGGACAAAAAGGCTCGGCAACAGGCTATTATTTACCCATTTTTAATCTCTATGGGCTGCACTTCAAACAGGTGGTTTATGCCCCAACGCCTAAAGATATCTTGCGCTTGCTAAATGAAGACAAAGTTACAGTAGGAGCTTTATCCTTAGAAGACTTCAACCTGCTCAAGCGGGATTATCCAGCCAATCAGTTTAAGATCATTTATCTCGATAAACACAACGTCCCTCCAGGAGCAATTTTAATAAGCGATCGCCTGGAGCGAAATCAACAGGAGCAAATTAGGTTAGCTTTAGTTAACACCCCCTCATTTATTGCCTCGACAGCAGGCTATCTGCCCAATGAGAAACTGCCAGATTACGACTACTTAATTAAAGTCATCAAGCGCGTGAGAGAAGTATTAACAGAATCGCCAATGGTGCTGCAAAAATAACTAAAAATGCCCACCTTAGCCAAATAAAGTTGAAGGGACAGATACGTTACAATTAACTGCATAACAAAATTGCGACCTACTAGGCAGTTTCAGGGATTTAACTTATCCTGGCTTAACCGTTAATTAATATGACCGTATCTCATCCTGTAGATTTTCAAGACGAATTTGACATTATCGTGGTCGGTGGTGGACACTCTGGCTGTGAAGCAGCCTTAGCAGCAGCAAGATTAGGCTGTCGCACTTTAATGCTGACTTTAAACTTAGACCGTATCGCCTGGCAACCCTGCAATCCTGCGGTGGGTGGTCCTGCTAAGTCCCAGTTGACCCATGAGATAGATGCCTTGGGAGGAGAGATCGGCAAGGTAAGCGATCGCACCTATCTGCAAAAGCGAGTTTTAAATGCTTCCCGTGGTCCTGCGGTCTGGGCATTACGGGCGCAAACCGATAAGCGGGAATATGCAGCGGTGATGAAACAGATCGTCGAGAATCAGGAAAATCTCAGCATCCGTGAGGGGATGGTAACGGATTTGGTGTTGGGTAAAAATGATGAAGTAGTTGGCATTGAAACCTATTTTGGTTCCTGCTTTGCCGCTAAAGCGGTGATTCTCACCACAGGCACTTTCTTAGGTGGCAAGATTTGGGTAGGTAATAAATCTATGGCTGCGGGCAGATCGGGAGAATTTGCCGTTACGGGTTTAACTGAAACTCTAAATCAGCTTGGCTTTGAAACTGGCAGACTCAAGACAGGTACTCCTGCTAGGGTTGATAAGCGATCGGTAGACTACAGCAAAATGACCCCCCAACCCCCCGACGAGGAAATACGCTGGTTTAGCTTTGACCCCACTGCCTGGGTGGAAAGAGAGCAAATGAACTGTTATTTAACTCGCACTACCGCCGAAACCCATAAAATCATTCGTGATAATCTGCACCTATCTCCTGTATATGGTGGTTGGGTGGATGCCAAAGGTCCCCGCTACTGTCCCAGTATTGAAGATAAGATTGTTCGCTTTGCGGATAAAGCAAGCCATCAGATTTTTATTGAACCAGAGGGAAGAGATATCCCTGAACTTTATATTCAAGGTTTTTCTACAGGATTACCCGAACAATTGCAGTTGGCAATGTTAAAAACCCTGCCTGGTTTGGAGAACTGTACTATGCTTCGTCCTGCCTATGCAGTGGAGTATGACTTTATTCCCGCTACTCAGTGTTACCCTACCTTGATGACCAAAAAAGTTGAGGGACTATATAGTGCGGGACAAATTAACGGCACGACTGGCTACGAAGAAGCTGCAGCACAGGGTTTAGTGGCGGGGATTAACGCAGTCAAGTTTGTCAAAGGTGAGCCTGAAGTTATTTTCTCCAGAGAACAAAGTTATTTAGGTACCCTAATTGACGACCTCTGTACTAAGGATCTGCGGGAACCCTATCGCATGTTAACTAGTCGCTCAGAATACCGTCTAGTCCTCCGTTCAGATAATGCCGATCGCCGTCTAACACCTTTGGGACGTGAAATTGGCTTAATTGACGATCGCCGCTGGCAGCTTTACACCGATAAGCAAGAAAAAATCGCCGCTGAGAAAGAACGACTCTACGAGACGAGGATTAAAGAACAAGAGGAAGTAGGAAGAGCGATCGCCGAGGAAACAGAACAAAAAATTAAAGGCTCAATTACCCTAGCCGAACTATTGCGCCGTCCTAAGTTTCACTATGAAGATCTGCAAAAACACGGCTTAAATAATCCTGAATTAACTATAGCGGAAACAGAAGGGGCAGAGATCGATATCAAATACTCTGGCTATATCAAACGTCAGCAGCTACAAATCGACCAGATGGCGAAACATACCAAGCTGAGACTGCCACAAGATTTAGATTACCTAAAAGTTGAAACTTTACGGATGGAAGCAAGAGAAAAATTGAATCAGGTTAAACCACTAACCGTTGGACAAGCCAGCCGTATTGGTGGTGTTAATCCTGCCGATGTTAACGCTCTACTGGTTTATCTGGAAATTAAGTCCCAAAAACAAAAAGCGGTAGTGAATTCTTAAAATTCAAAGTGTAAGGGGAGTTAATATTTCTTGAGGAATGTCGGGATCAAAACGCCGATCTGGCTCAACTTTAGTTAACTCTGCTTTGCTTGATATTCCAGATCCACTTTCAACCATGTGTTTGCTAATTTGTGCCCACCGAAATCTAGATACTACTTCTCGCAAACGCTGATAAGATTTGGTACATTCTGCATTAAGCTCTTGGTTTGTTCTCCATTTTTATATATTTTAATTTTCTAGAATGAAATGTTTTGTTACTGGTGGAACGGGTTTTGTTGGGGCAAATTTAGTTAGATTACTGCTGCACCGAGGTTTTGAAGTTAGGGCTTTAGTGCGTCACGGTAGTTCTCTCGACAATCTCAAATCTCTAGATATCGAGCTGGTCAAAGGAGATTTAAACAGCGATGATTTAGCACGACAAATGTCTGGCTGTCAGGTCTTGTTTCATGCTGCGGCACAATATTCCCTTTGGCAAGGCGATCGCGATTTACTCTATCGCAGTAATATTTTGGGTACGCGCAATATTTTAGCCTGCGCTCGTCAAGCAGGAATTGAACGCACGGTTTACACTAGTTCGGTGGCTGCTATTGGTGTAAAGCAAAATGGTTTGGCAGATGAATCTTATCAAAGTCCAGTAGCAAACTTGATTGGCAACTATAAAAAGTCAAAATATTACGCCGAACAAGAGGCGATTAAAGCAGTTCAACAAGGACAGGATATAGTAATTGTCAATCCTAGTACCCCCATCGGTGCCTATGACCTCAAACCAACGCCTACAGGGGAGATTATCGTCCGTTTTCTCCAGGGTAAAATGCCTTTTTACCTGGATACGGGATTAAACCTAATTGATGTTAAGGATGTGGCAATGGGACATGTTCTGGCTTTAGAGAAAGGGGTGAAGGGCGATCGCTATATTTTAGGCAATCAAAATTTAACCTTTAAGCAATTACTAAATAAGCTAGAGCAAATCACAGGCTTGCCTGCACCGAAGCAGACAATTCCCTACTGGATTCCCTATAGCGTGGCTTGGTTAGAAGAGAATGTCCTGACTAAATTTGGCAGACAGCCAACTGTGGCAATAGACGGGGTGCGTATGTCTCAGCAAAAGATGTTCTACGATGCTAGCAAAGCCGTTAAAGAATTGGGTTTGCCCCAGTCAGATATCGATCTTGCTCTAATCGAAGCTGTAAAATGGTTTCATAGAAAACAATCAGGAGTAATCTCAGCCTAGTTGTCGATAAAAATCAGCTTCAATAGTCAGGGGAGTTTCCGTCAATCCTCGGTTGATAAAAGTAATGAGAAAATCTGCATCAAGTTGAGGCAAACAAACGCTGGTTAATACTGCTTCATATTCTCCATCATCCAAATAGTAGAACGTAATTTCTCGATCCTTCCACAACCAAACTTCTTTAACTCCCAAATATTTATATTTTTCTAGGTCGGCAACGCTACCGCTGGTATAAGTAACTTCTACCGCTAGATCGGGAAGAGATTTATCTGTCACCAAAGCAAAACTATGGTCTGGCTCTTTTCCCGCCAATGGTGGTTTTTTTAGCGTAGTAGAACCCATAGGGAAATAAGCCAGGTCGTACTTACGACAAAAAGTTTTAATCAAACCACTGATGATTTCAGCTATTCTTTCGTGATTTTTACTTGGAGACACAATAGTTATTACTCCACGCCAATAAGAAATGCGATATCCCAAATATTCTTGAGTCAATTGTTCGTAATCATCCCAAGTCATCTCTGCCAAACTCAAAATTTGGTCTGCACGGGTGGCGCGATCGAAATCGATGGGAATGTTTAATAAATCTGTAAACATAAGTTATTTGACCTCAGACTCAACTGACTCGCTCTAAAATTCGACAACCTTGTTAAATATTTTTGGCGGTATTATATTCAATGTCTCAGTCATGAAGGCTAGAAAATGACTGATCTTAATATTAATATTGATATTGTATCCAACAAAAGTGAAGTAAAATTCTGGCATTAATCTGGCGATCGCAAAATTAAAATTACCACATGACGATTTGGTACTCAGAGCATCGAGACATTCCTGTAGAGAAGATTTTGGCTTTGTACGAAGCACACAACTGGTCTTCAGCCAAAAAGTCCGAACAACTGCATCAGGCTTTGAAAAACTCACATTCTCTAGTTTCCGCATGGGATGATGAAGAACTTGTGGGAATAGGCAATGCGATCTCTGATGGATTCTTGGTAGTTTATTATCCACATCTGCTGGTAAGTCCTAAATATCAAGGTCGCGGTATTGGTAGAAAAATCATCGGTATCCTACAGGAAAAATATCGAGATCTGCACATGCAAATACTGACCAGCGATGCCGAAGCAGTTGGTTTTTATGAAAAATGTGGTTTTACCAAAGCGGGAAAAACAGCATCAATGTGGATCTATCGAGGAGATGAACATTAAGATCGACGGCAGTTTTGAATAAAATTAAGTTAGAGAAATGTTAAACAAAATCAGTAATATTTTTGAATTACCTGACAAACTACCGTCGCAAGAATTTTCCGAATTATTACTAGATAACGATCGTCTGACGATTGAAAGAATAATCTCTACAGGACAGACAACACCACCAGGAGAATGGTACGACCAAGAACAGGATGAATGGTTGATTGTACTTCAGGGAGAAGGAGAACTTGGCTACGAAGATGGTTCTCGTATTATGCTAACTACAGGGGATTACCTTTTCATACCTGCCCACCAAAAACACCGAGTTGAGTATACCAGTAGTGAACCTCCCTGTATTTGGCTTACCGTTTTCTTTTGATGCACCATGAACTTTACGGAAAAACTCAATCAGGCGATCGCCACAAACAACAGTCTTTTAATCGTGGGACTTGACCCCAACCCTGAAATGATGCCGACGGTGTATCTTCAGAATAACCAAGATTTAATTGAAGGTATTGAAGCTTGGCTGCTGTGGGTAATCAATTCAACGAGCGATCGCGTCTGTGCCTACAAGCCAACTTTAGGATTCTATCAGGCGTTAGGAATTCCAGGATTGCAGTTATTAGCCAAAATTCTCGCCGCTATCCCCCAGTCTATTCCCGTAATTCTCGATGCCAAACACAGCGATTTAAATACCAGTACCGTCTTTGCCAAAACGATCTTTGAACAGTGGCAGGTTGATGCGGTAACTCTGACTCCCTATGCAGGACAAGACCATGCTGCACCCTTTTTGGTATATTCCGACAAGGCAGTATTTATCCTAGCTCATACATCAAACCCGAAGGCGGAAACCCTGCAACGATATCCCAATTTAGACCAGGCATTTTATCTTCAGGTAGTCAGAGAAACTCAATCCTGGGCAACCCCCAAACAGCTATATCTTGAGGTAGGAACGACTAATGTGGACGTGCTGAGTAAAATTAGGGCGATCGCTCCTGAAAGGACAATTTTGCTCCGTAGTCTCTGGAGTAAAAAAAACAATCTGGAATCTTTGATCAATATCGGTCTAAACGATATGGGAGAGGGGTTATTAATTCCCATTCCTCAAGACTTTTTGGCGAATGAGAATCTTGCTGAGGAAGTGGCAAACCTCAATCAAAACCTCAACAGCTACCGTCAGGCAAAAACTAATCAGGTTGCTAGCTGCGAAATTTGGACTCCTGATGTATGTTTACTAATAAATTCCCATCCGTACCAGTCGTTAATCTTGGAACTGTTTGATATTGGCTGTTTGCTGTTTGGGGAGTATGTTCAAGCATCGGGAGCAACTTTTTCTTACTATATCGATCTGCGGAAAATTATTTCCAATCCCCATGTTTTTAATCAAGTATTAGATGCCTATGGCGATATTGTGCAGCAGTTAAAATTTGACCGCATTGCTGGTATTCCCTATGGCGCACTGCCTACAGCCACTGGACTGGCTTTAAATCTTCAGCGTCCGATGATTTTCCCCCGCAAAGAAGTCAAGGCTCACGGCACTCGCCGTCTGATCGAAGGCAACTTTCATCCAGGAGAAACGGTGGTGGTGATTGACGATATTTTAATTAGCGGCAAAAGCGTCATGGAGGGAGCAGAAAAATTAAGATCTGCTGGTTTAAAGATTAACGATATTGTCGTCTTTATCGATCACGAGGGTGGAGTCAAAGATCGCTTGGCAGACAATGGCTACTGCGCTCATTCGGTGCTAGGTATTTCTGAAATTACCGATACTCTTTATGAGGCAGGTAGGATTAACCAAGAACAATATAGTTCATTCAAAGAGCATCATTAATACTCTTTAAAAATACTTTGAACTTAAACTTTAATCTCGATATTCGATCACCTGTAGGCGATCGCCTACTTTAATAATCCCTTCATTCTGGGGAATCATATTTACCCCAAACATTACTCCCTGTTCACTTAGCTGGCGAAAAGTTTCTAGAGTATTTAATGGTTCTTTCAGGCGATTTTTTTCTCCCTGACTTTGATCGATAGTGGTAATAATGCAGCGACTACAGGGTTTTACCATTTTAAATTGAATTTCGCCAATTTGAATTAATTTCCAGTGATCTTCCATAAATGGCGCGATCGTTTCGATGACCACATTAGGACGAAAGCGGTTCATGGGAATTGCCTGACTTTGCTGCTGATGGATTTCGATAATTCTTTGGTTGAGTTCTGCTAATGAAGCGGTAGCAGTCAACATCACAGGAGAGTTATCGGCAAAACCTAAGGGTCGATCGTCATCTTGGGGATATTTCTTGTTTAATAGTCGAAGATAATCGGGAGATTGTTTTACCAAGCGGCATATTTTATCCCCTGGCAAATTCAATAGTTGATGAAACCACTCTGCTACTTCGATCGCCCTGATCGATGGCTAATAAGCGATCGCGCCAAATTTCGACTTCAATCAATGCTCCATTTAAAATCAGGCTGAAGGTTATCGGTGGAATACTATCATCAGCTAACTTGAGGGTGATGTTACCGACATCCTGCTGGGGAATTTCAATCTGAACCTTGGCTAACTGAGGAAACTGTCTTTGGGTAATAAATTTACCATTGCCAGATACCAACATGAGTTCTCGATCCCAGAGAAATCCTTGAGGGGCAATTTGGGCTTGCTGTAGCTTGATTCCTTGACCAGACTTTAGAGGATAAACACAGAGTTCCGAGACAATCATAGGCTTTGATAAACTGGCAATAGTAAGGCAATAATTTGTATGGGCGATCGCTTTTACCCCATCATTTCCCTAGAATTACCTAGAAGCAGAAATTGGAGAATAAATGCTAATTTAATAGCTATTTCTTTCTGTTTTGTAAGGCAAAAATCTTGATTCGTCCACTTTTGTCGCCAATTAATCTGTTATGAGACAATATCCAGTCTCATTAAAACCGCTTCTAGCATTAGCTCCTAGCCTGATTATTATTTTTATTATTTGATAAATGCGATCGCCTGTTTACTCTCTTCAACAATTATTTGGCATCTAAGTCCTGGAACAACTTTCCTACTTCTGGGTTGTAAACCAGCATGTAGTTCCAATAATTTTCAAATACTGATTCGACGTAGCCTTTTGTTTCTGGGTAAGGAATTTTTTCCACAAACTCATCGGCATCTTTCAAGCCATAACGCTTAACCCAGTTAGCCACAGCATTGGGTCCTGCATTGTAGCTAGCCACTGCTAACATCGAGTTATTGTCATATTCCTGGTGAGTAAAGTCGAGATAGTAAGTGCCAATGTTGACGTTATCTTCAGGATTGGTCATGGAATAATTAGAAAGACCAATATTTTTGGCTGCGGTTTTGGCTGTGGGGGGAATTACCTGCATCAAACCCATCGCCCCTGCTGAGGATTCGATCTCCTTTTCAAATCGAGATTCTTGTCGGATTAAGGATGTTACTAACAGCGGATTTAGCTGACGTTGTTTCGACCATTTGAGGATGGTGTCTTCATAGGGAAAGGGATAAAGCGCCTGCCAATATTCGGGAGTTTGACGTAGTTTGTGCCACTGTTGTTTGTCTTCAGGAGAGTCGCTATCTGAGAGAGCGGAAATTTGATTGATACCTCGGAGATTTTTACCTTGATAGAGATCTGATAAACCTTTGGTAAAACCATCAGCTATATTAAATTCGGTGCGATCGCCAATCTCAGTTTGGAATTGCTTCCAGGCTTCTTGCTCTAGCCCAAGTTTGTATAGCTCTTGAAAGGTTACTGAACCCCCAGGAGGATTAATTTTAGCGATTTTAACTACTTGAGGAACTTTATGGCGCACTGTTGTAAAATCCCCCACGTCCCAACCTAAAGCCACTGCCGATCGCCAGGCATAATAAGACCTGGGAAAACGAGCTAATACTGATTTGTAGGCGGTAGTTGCATCTTGGGGACGGTTGAGCTTCGCTGCCCATTTGGCAATCCAGAATCCCGCCTTGGGTGCCAGAGTGCTGTCAGGATTATTAATCACAATTGGCTGCGCCCACTGCCAGGCAGTAGTAAGATCTCCTGCTTGGGCTTTCTGACGAGCAACATCCCAGCGGTATTGGGCTGCTGCTTCTGATTGTTTATAATCAGTTAACAGAGTTTGCAGCGCCTTGGTTGCGGCTTTGGGGCTATCTAGTGCCTTGAGATACTGCGCTTTTTCAATTAGGGCTTCTGGTGCCTGTTGGGGAAATCGCGCGATCGCCATATCTAAATAGGTCACTGCGTCTCGTTGATTAACTACGGTAGCCATACGGCGTAAACCCCAGCCTGTATCTTCGGCATCAGGGTACTGTTGAATCAGCTTTTGGTAGTATTGCTTGGCTGTAGTGCGATCGTTTCCCAGATGATATCCCCTGCCAGCACGATAAAGATTACGAGAGGTTTTAGGCGCTTTGGCATATGCTCGCCCCGCTTTGCCATAATCCCACTTGAGCCAATAACTATCGGCGATCGCCTCCCATTCTTTTGGAGTTAGCTGATTAGCATATTCTGTGGTCAAGCGATCGCGCATTTTGTCTACTCCAGCATCATCGGGAGTATATTTAACCAAAATTGCCATTAAATGAGGTTGATTGGGATTGGTGCGTAACTGCTGACGAATAATCTCCTGGGTGCGGGGATGTGCTGGGAATTGAGCGATCGCCTGTTGCCAGTACTCAGGATTAGATTGACCCAAAAGATATAGTGCTTCTGCTGCTGCTGCAGATGTCGGATATTCTTTGACTATTTCCTGCCAAGTTTTGGTTGCGGCTTGATGGTTTTGTTCTAGCTGATATGCTTCCCCCTTGGCTAATAAAATATGAGCTGCCAGCAGAGGATATTCTTGTTCTAATCCATCAAGTTTCCCTAGGGCTGCTTTACCCTGCTGGCGATCGATTAAATCTGAGGCAATTAAAAAGCTGTTTCGAGTATCGACGGGAGGATTACCTAAAGCAAGAGTCGTTTTGTTAGATGATAAATATTTGACGTTACTAGAATTATCGGCAAACGATTTATTAATATTATTTAGAGATTTTAAAGCAATTGCTGCTGTAATTGAACCAAGACCAATTAATAGAAAAATCTTGCTATTAAATAATTTCCACATATTAATTTATTAAAGGTACGGGGACGAAGCTATATAGTTATTATTCCCCAACAAAATATTTTTTCTATCATTAAAAAATATTTATATTTATAATTGTTAATTAGCAGTTTCTTCGTTATAGAAGTATGCGTATCTATCTAAGACAATAAAAACTTCCAACTAATAAACCGTAAAATTTTAGACTTTAAATTGTAATAATTAGTTGTGAAATCGCTGTAATAGTAATCTAAATATTTAATTTAGGATAAGTAATATTTTTATCTTATTATATTTTCTCTGTTTGAATGATGCAGTTTGATTAAATTTTTGATGAAGTTTTTGTCAAACGAAGGTGGATGCCAATACTTCTCGAATAAGCATCATTATGATGGTCGGTAACGCCCTAAAGGCGATAAAAACCGCGATCGCTATTTATTGCTTACTGAAAACCTTTCTTTTTCTGTTTCTTCTTAGATTTAGACTTAGTTTTTTGTACTTGAGCCACTGCCGCTTCAAATAGATTATTGAGATGTAGCGGTACGCTAGCGATCGCTGGTAATTCCAACTCAGGCGTTTTATGATATTTGAGCAGTAATTCGTTCAAATCTAGATCGAGATTAAAATCACTTTGATTAGTGTAACTTTGCAATAATTTGCTCAAATTCACGGCATATTTCTGCTTTAGCTGTTGCCAAACATAATAGTTAGCTTCTGGTAGTTGCAGATATTTCTCCACCAGTAATTGACTATTTTCAGGGATCTCAAACGGTTCCATCGCCAATAAATCCGTAAATTTGGCAAAATCAGGTAGAAATATTTGTCCCCACTGAGGATGGGAAAATACCGTCACCGATGCC
This sequence comes from uncultured cyanobacterium, assembly GCA_963724445.1. Lineage (GTDB taxonomy): Bacteria > Cyanobacteriota > Cyanobacteriia > Cyanobacteriales > Xenococcaceae > Waterburya. Next base: position 101,806 of record CAVRWR010000222.1, read on the forward strand.
GCCTGTTTGATCTGGTTGGGTAAATCAACCTTTGGCGTTACCATGGACAGCTTATCTTTGTTTTTGATGATCTCCTCAATCGCTTTGCCATCCATTCCTAGATCAGCGGCAGTTTCGGTAAGTTCGGCTTCATTCACAGCCGATTCAGACAGTACCTCTGATAAAGATTTATTACTATCTATCCCTGCATCAGCCAGCATTTTTTGGCTCATTTTCTGCTGGAGTTCGCCAATTTTTCGATTTAGTTTATAGCCAGGTAAGGTCAGATTATCGGTACCCAGGTAATCGACAAACTCTGTATGATAGACAGCTACAGATTCCCAGGCTTGCTCTAATAATTCTGGAGCATCTGCATAGAGAAAATCAGGATAGTTTTCTCGAAACTCCCCAACAGCTACCGCTAATTTTGGCTGACTCAATTTTCCTTTAATGATGCGATCGCTATAAAAGAACCAGTCATCTCCGTTGATTGGGGCGATAATAGTTAAAATAATCTCTCCAGGCTGCCATCTTTTGATCTCTTTGGCTGACATATAGGGATGGGCATAAACTTTATAGGACTTTGCCGTTAACCAGTTCATTAAGCGATAACAACCGTCTTCAATTGCTTGAATCTCAAATAAACCAATAAAATTGTGGCGCCATGGTTTGATTATTTCTAGATCTTTATTCTTGAGATCTTTTTGCTCGATAAATAGATCTAGAGGTGATTGCTTGCCAACTTTTCCATCCGTAGTAAAAAGATCGAGGCTTAAACTCTGCTGTTTGATACCATAGCTATTTTTTCTACCTTTTTGAGCTGCATAAGTTTCTAACGCCGATGCCAGTTCTCCTTCTGCATCGTAGACAAAATCTACCAGTGTCTTTTTTAATCCAATAGCTCTTTCTAAGATATCTTGCATAAACTAATCATCAAAGCAACAGAATATATGCTAGCTCTAATTGACCAACTTGATCTCTAGTTGAGGATAGACATCAATCAATCTGGTTAGCAAATTGGCTGATTGGCTGATTGAGCTAATGTAAAGAAAAATAGATAGTTGCGCCGCGATCGCATTCTCCTTCTGCCCACATCTTGCCGCCGTGACGATAAATGATGCGCTGTACGGTAGCAAGTCCAATGCCTGTACCAGGAAACTCAGCTTCATTGTGCAGTCGCTGGAAAGCAGTAAAGAGTTTTTTGACATATTCTTGGTCAAATCCCGCTCCATTATCTCTGACAAAATAGGTTGGTCGGTCAACGTTTTCAGTAATGACACCAAATTCTATCTGGGAATGAGGTCTTTTAGAGGTGTATTTCCAAGCGTTGTGAAGTAGATTACTTAATACGATTCTTAGAAGTTGAGGATCGCCCTTGGTTTCTAGTGCGGGAGCAATGGTTACTTCTACCTGGCGCTTCGGGTTTTCAGCCTGTAATTCTTCAATTATGTCAGTTGCGATCGCGCTAAGATCTACTTGAACTGACTTCATTTGAGTGCGAGTAACTCGTGATAGCTCCAACAGAGCATCAATTAGATTGCTCATGCGCTGGCTGTTTGCCTGAATTCTTTGAAGATAATGTATCCCGCGATCGTCTAAATTAGCCTGATAGTTTTCCCAGAGTATCTGACTAAAGCCGTTGATGATTCTTAGGGGCGCTTGTAAATCGTGAGATACAGAATAGGAGAAAGATTCTAGTTCTCGATTGGCTGCTTCCAACTGTAGAGTACGTTCAGAAAGAGCCTCTTTCGTAGCGGCTAAGTTAGGAATATCACAGGAAGTACGAAGCAAAGCATAAACCTCCCCCTGAGAGTTATACAGGGGAGTAACTACAGTATCAAGGTAATGAATGCCATCAGGGAGGTTAACCTCTTCTTGAATGTGCAGTACCTGCTTATGGGTTATGGCTTCTTGGTGCTGCCAATCAATTTGATTAGCATATTCAGGAGAAAAACACTCGGCGATCGCTTTGTCAATAATTTCCACATCTGCTGAGAAAAGGCTTTTTGCAAGTCTAGAATTAATCAGAGAAATGGTTTTTGTCTGAACATCCTCCAGCAAAAGATAATAGGGAAGTAGATTAATCACCGTTTTTAGCTTTGCCAAGGATTGTAAACTGTCCTGTGCCAAGACTGGCTCAAAATTGTCCGAATTTTGATTGGCTGATGGTGCTGAAGTAACATCAGTGACTATTCCCGTTAACCGAATTGGCTGTCCTTTAGTATTGAAGTGTAATTTGCCTTTGGTGCGGATTTGAGCAATTTCTCGATCGACTCTGATAATAGAATAATTTAAATCTAAGTCTTGATGAGATTGAATTGCCTTGGCTGCTTTTAGATTCACTGATTCTCTTTCGCTAGGGTGAATTGACCCTAAAAAGCCTGAATAACTACCATCGAAATTATCCAACCCTAAAATAATTTGTCCGCGATGACAAAGATCGACCTGATTACTGGTTAAATCCCAACTCCAGTTGCCAGTTTTAGTTGCTTCAAGGACTAATCTAAGCCTAGCCTCTACTTCGGCTAATTTACCGTCGTGATTGACCACCTCGGTAATATCTTTAGCGATGGAAATGATTAATTCATCTTCTTGGCGATCTACATCTAAATCTAATGCCGCAGAATACAGCTCCCAAAATAGCTGTTCCCCACTACTGGTGGAGATAGTGACTTCACTCCGCACGGCATCAGCAACGGTTGGTTTCTCTACTTTCGCATCATCGGGAGCAACATCCAGGAAAGAACTAATAATTTGTTGCAGAGCAGTGGTAGTTTCGATCGCCGTTTGATGTGCTGGGGCAACATATTTTTGATAAAGTTTTTCCGAACCTTTGGCGGGGAGTCTAACTATTTCCTTCTGTTTCACCTGAGCTTTGTCGATCCATTCCCTCAGAGTAGATATTTCTGGTGCGTCATAACCCGTTGCTTCCAACCAGTTTTGATTTAGATAAACAATCTCCCCAGACTGAGTATGAATCATTACAGGAAAGGGTGCATTGGCTAAACAAGTGGTCAGAGTATTTTGCTTGATTACAGGTAAGGACAAGTCAACAATACCGCGATCGCTTTGACTGCTTTGACTATTGTTCTTTGCTTTGCTCGAATTGCTGGCTGGCTCCATAGTCAGGCTAGTTGCTTGTGCTTGGACGTGAGCCTGGAGAAATGGCACTAGCTGGCATTCTTCTAAGAGCATTGAGCCAAGGTGCAGTTGGGAGCGCCGATCCTGTTGATGGGAAATCTGCTGATTACCGTGCAACCATTGATGGCACAGTTTGATATAGCCCAATAGCACAATTAAATAGTGATAGTAAACCGTTCCCAGGATCTCTTTTAAAGCAGTAGCTAAATTGCTCGTGCGATCGGGATGAATAAAAATTAGACTAGAGCAGCGCAATAAGCTAGCTTCAAGGTTCGGGTTATGCTCTAAGCTTTTTCCTGACTGCCATTGATTAGTCAAAGTCTGAATATCCGACCCTACTTCTATTTCTGACTGAGGATATCCTAGATTTGCCAACTCTAAAATTTCGCTGATGGGAACCTGAAGCGATCGCAAGGTGCAGCTATGGCAGATAGAGAAGTAGCTCATGCCATGGTAGCGAGAAAGATTTACAAAAAGTTTTTCTTTGAACTTGGGGGGTAAAGGATTATTGACGTAGGCAAATAAGGTTTGTTGGACTAAGCTGTGATAAATCAGGGAGGAATTAATTGCGGGGATTAAGAACGCAGGGAAATAACCTAGCTGTTTAATTATTTCAGTTTTTGCTAAACTCGAATTATCATGATTCATTGATAGTTTTGCTATTGCTCTTCAGGTAAAGCTCAATCGGTATTCGATATCTCAGATTGAAATACCAAAGTTACAGAGTAATTTCAACGTAGTAAAACTTTGCTTATTGTCAGCATTTCTTTAAACTCTATAACTATTTCATCTTCAGTCAGACAGTTATGTATTATTCATCACATTAATCAATCCTATTGACGAATAAAAAAAATAAGATAATAAAGTATAGATCCTCAAACAACGTTCCTATAAGCCCGTCTAATTGCTCCAAATAGACAATTTCCGTCTCCAACATCAGAATATTAATAGTATCATAGGTATTGTGAAATAAATCTTAATAAAAATAAATACACTTGAGGAATTTTTCTTCGATTTTGGACGTTAGATGCTTCTCAGGGCAACGATTGGATCTAGTCTGGCTGCTGCCCGAGCAGGAAATACGCCAAAGGAAAGACCGATCGCTCCTGAAACACCAACGGCTAAAACTATAGCTATAGGTGAGACAGTAGGTACCAAGGGAGAAACTGCTCCTACCACCATGATTCCAGCAATTCCCACCAAAGTTCCAATTACTCCACCCGCTGCCGAGAGAATTGTCGCCTCAATCAAAAATTGACTCAGAATATCTCCTGATTTGGCACCAACAGCCTTGCGTAAACCAATTTCTTTGGTTCTTTCCGTCACTGCCACCAACATAATATTCATTACGCCAATACCGCCTACCAAAAGTGATATACCTGCGGTCGCAGCGAGTAATACCGTCAAACCAGTAGTAATGTTGCTCGAAATTTTGAGGAGATCTTTTTGAGTACTAACATTAAAGTCATCCTCGTTGGTAATTTGATGACGCAAACGCAGCAGATTTTCGATTTGTAGTTTAGCAGCACGAATACTATTTTCATCTTTTGCCGCAACAGAAATAAAGCCGATCTCCGTACCATAGGGGGAGCTATCGCCCACGATCTGACTGGCTATGGTGGTCAGGGGAAGATATACAGCGCGGTCTTGATTATTGCCCAAAAAGGCACCCTTGGCTTCTAGAACTCCAATCACCTTGAGATTGACATTTTTAACCCTAATCTTCTTGCCTATAGGATTTTGTCGTGGAAAAAATTTTTCCGCAATTTCTGAACCTAGAACAGCAACTTTTTTATGTCCCTCAACCTCAACATCGTCAAAAAACCTGCCTTGCTATGGCAAAGCTCTAACGGTTAGATATTCTGGAGTTGTCCCAATTATCTGTTCATTAGCGTTGCTGTTGCCATAGGTAATAAGTTGATTAGTCGTAATTTGCGCAGCCACTTCCTTTACGCTGGGCAACTGTTTGGCGATCGCGATTGCATTTTCCCAGACCAAGGTTTGGGGACGACCGAAAGTAGTCCGTCGTTCTGCCTGGGAACCTGGGACTACAAAAATTACGTTAGGACTGAGGGATTCAAATTGTGACGACGCCAAATTTTTTGCTCCTTCTCCCACTCCCACCATGGCAATTACCGAAGCATTGCCAATAATAATTCCCAACATAGAGACGATGACGCATCTTGTTAGCAACCAAAGTAGAAGTCGCCATTTTAAAACTTTCTATGATATTCATTATGATTTACTTGTAAGTTTAGGATTTGTTAGTTTTTTGCTGTAGGGTGGGCAACACCAAAAACTTTGATGTATTGAAAATAAGCTTCTATTGCCCACCAAAATAAATTTAGTAATTACAATGATTGGTATTTGGATTTTAGGCGATCGCCTAACGCAGCAACAGTTAAGCTTACAAAACAATCAGGATCGCAAGGAACATACGCCAGTTATCCTGATCGAGTCTACTAACTATGTTAGACAACGACCCTATCATCAGCAAAAGTTGGTCTTGGTTTGGTCGGCAATGCGGCATTTTGCCCAGAGTCAAAAACAGATAATTGGCAGGTATCCTACGAAATTGCCGCCGATTTTGCCACACCTCTAAAAGACTGGATCGAGCAGCATGGTATTACTGAACTACAGATTACGACTCCTTGCGATCTCCCTTTTCTGAAACATATTCAAAATTTAAATTTAAACTGCCAAATCAAGTTTCTCGCGGACAACCATTTTCTCTGGAGTGGTGAGGAATTTATTACCTGGACAAAATCTCGTAACAGGCTGTTGATGGAAGATTTTTATCGGGCAGGAAGAAAGCGTTTTAATATCCTGATGGATGGTAAACAGCCCATTGGTGGTAAATGGAACTATGACCAACAAAATCGTAAACCCCCCAAGAAAAACTTACAAACTCCCAAGCCTTTGACTTTTGAACCTGATGAGATTACTCAGTCAGTAATTGACTGGATCGAGCAAGAAGAATTTTCCGCTTACGGTCAGCTTAAGCCATTCAATTGGGGCGTTACCAGACCACAAGCGTTAGAGGTTTTGGCATACTTTGTGGAAAATTGTCTGCCAAACTTTGGCATGTACCAGGATGCCATGATTACAGGAGAATATACCATGTGGCATGGTTTGATATCTCCCTATCTCAATCTTGGTTTACTCGAACCGATAGAGGTAATTGAGGCAATTGAAACGGCATACTATCAACAAGAGTTACCCCTCAATAGCGTCGAGGGTTTTATCCGCCAGGTTACTGGTTGGCGAGAGTATATGCATGGTATTTATTACCAGCAATCAGAAGATTACAGTCAGAGTAACTGGTTTGAACACGATCGCCCTTTGCCAAGCTTTTATTGGTCTGCCAGTAAAGCAGAAATGAACTGCCTACGACAAACTTTGACTCAGGTCGAAGAGACGGGCTATGGACATCATATTCAACGGCTAATGGTCTTGAGCAACTTTGCTCTCATTGCGGGAATTTCTCCCCAGGAAATCGAAAACTGGTTTCACAGTGCTTTTATCGATGCTTACGACTGGGTGATGCAAACCAATGTATTGGGCATGGGACAGTTCGCCGATGGCGGTCTCTTGGCTTCTAAACCCTATGCTGCTTCTGCTAATTATATCAACAAGATGAGTGACTACTGTGGCGACTGTAAATATAACAAACGCGATCGCACGGGAGATAAGCCTGTCCCTTTAACTTCTTTTACTGGGATTTCTTCTTCGTCATCGCGATTGCTTAAGGGATCTCTCGGCAGAATGAATCTTGTTTTCAGTCATCTCAAACGAATTTCAGATGCCGAAGCAGCTGAGAACAAATTAGTCTTTGCTGCGAAGTGGTGGGAACAAGAATTAAGCGCAAACATTAACTAACTCTTGACTGATTAACAGTACCTTTGAACTTTTTCTAGAAATGTCAATCGAAAATTATTAATTCTTATTTTTACCGTGGCTTTAACCTATCACAGATCCCCACTGTTTCCCCAAGACTTTTTTGTCGTTTTCCACATTTTACCCAGGTTTTTCCCCAGGCACTTACGAAGCAATCAAGTCTTGAGTATCTCATGGGGGATTTTTCGTATTTACCGATCGTTAACCATTTTATAATCTGATTTTGTGAAGTAAAGTAACAAAAAACAGGCTCAAACCACTATTTATACGTGCAGCAATCAAAAGCTTCAGGTTCTTCTTAATATTTCGTAGCATTCAAACTCCCCCCTTTTTAGACGACAATAAACAAGCAAACACTATCTGAAAAGTCTCTTGAAAAACATCGTTTTGTCGCGAAGCAAAATCTAAGAATCTAGTCCGTTAATCAACTCTTAACTTTAAGCCAATTTTGATTTCTTTTCTGGTGGGACTTAGTAGCTTCGCCAAAAATCAGGATGATAGCTTCAAGATGGACGACTCATCTCCATCCTTGGTTTAAAAGTCAGATTCGATTGACAAGTACCTCTTAAATAAAAGATTTTCGCAGGGGACGAACGATGTGGTAGTTTTGCATCTTTGAAAGAAGCTATTGTGTCTAATCACGAAAACCCTATTTTAGGAACATTTAATCAACCATGAATTCAACTGTAGTATTCCTGCAGACATTCCCGAAGAACTTCATTTTTCTTTGAAAAACTATTTAGAATCTCATCCTCATTGGGATCACGATCGCGTTTTTGCGGCTGCTCTATCCCTATTTTTATTACAGAATAATAGCCAACAAGCTATTGAAGCCATTAGAGCCATCGCGCCTGTGCCAAGGTCTATCTAGAGGCTTTATTTAAGTCTAACTAAAGTTCTAGATGCACCAAAAGCTTATAATATAGGTTATGTACCTTACCTATAATGCTGACTGACCTTTGATTTCTGATTCTACTACTTTAATAATTCCCGATTTAATTGTTGGCTTGGGTAATCCTGAACCAAAAGACCATCGCACTAGACATAATATTGGTTTCGCAGCAATAGATGAACTAGCCAAAGTTTCCGCAGATGCCCTTGAAAGAGAACAAGCGTTTTCAAGGGTATTTTGCTGAAGGTCTAGCTCCAGGAGGACGTAAAGTCTATCTTTTGAAACCTCTGACCTATATGAATCGCTCAGGACAATCAGTTAGGGCTGTTATAGATTGGTACAAGGTTGAGCCTCAATCGGTATTAGTTATTTACGATGATTGGCCTTTGTGCATGGACTCCGTATGCGCCTATCGGGATTGGCTGGAGGGCATAACGGAATGAAATCGATTATTGCTCATCTAGGAGGTAAAGATTTTCCCCGTCTTCGGATCGGCATTGGCAAGTCTGATGAAACTAAAGGTACGATCGCTCATGTCTTAGGCAAGTTTTCCCCAGGGGAAACTAAAATCGTCGAAGAAGTTTTGTATGTATCGGTCAAGGCAATTGAACTACTTTTAAAGAAGGGCTGGAAAAATCCATGAATCGCTACAATGGGTTCTCAGTTAATCTAGAAAACTAATTGATGAGAAGGTTAAAAGACCCCAGCTACCAGACTGAGGTCGATTTAAATGTATATCATTTGTTTAAGACATCACTTTTTGCGAAAAATAATCTAGTAATTTAAAAATAAAACTAAATATATCAGCTTATTGGTATATCTAAAAACTATTGCCACAAGCTAGATTTGCTGTAAAAATCTTGTTTTACACCATCATTAACTTATGTAAATTAGTATAGCAGTATATATTAAGATATGTAAAATTTTTGCGGGTATTCTCATAATTAAATTTTAGCTAGTAAATAAATTAGCGATGTCTTCAACTAGGCTTCGCCAATCGCCAAGACTGGGATACAGAGGTATCAAGCCTATG
>CAVRWR010000223.1:0-25099 GCA_963724445.1 uncultured cyanobacterium
TAAGTTCGGTAGAACCAATTAACTTTGGTCAAAAACTTAGCTAGAGTTGAAATTTAGCGGTCAAAATTGACAGAATATTAATTCTAGAGCTTCTTTTGACTGTAATGATACGATAGATAAATGCCATCGATTAATATACTGGAAACCACTCATATCTATGAGCTTACTGCTCCTGTCGCCGACCCTGAATTGCCAGTGTTGGTGTTTGTTCATGGTTGGCTACTGAGCCGTCATTATTGGCAACCTTTGGTGCAGCTTCTACAATCTCAATATCAGTGCTTGGTTTATGATGCCCGAGGATTTGGTGAATCCCAGGCAGAGCAGAAGTCCTTATCTGAGGTGCCAAACTCTTCTTTGAGGGTCTTAGAATCAGGAAAACTACAGTTTGCATGCCTATGCCAACGATTTGAAGTGCTTACTAGAAAGTTTGGCAATCAAGCAGGCGTGGGTAGTGGGACATTCATTAGGAGGTAGCGTTGCTCTTTGGGCAGCACATCTTAATCCAGGGGTTATCAAAGGAGTAATTTGTCTTAACACGGGGGGAGGCATTTATCTTAAGGAAGAATTTGAGCGTTTTCGCAATGCAGGTCAACAGTTAGTAAAATTTCGCCCCCGTTGGTTATCCTATGTGCCTTTTTTAGACCTAGTATTTTCTCGCATGATGGTAGCTCGTCCCCTAGCGTTAAGATGGGGTCGTCAAAGAATACTTGACTTTATTCAAGCTGACGAAAAAGCTGCTTTAGGGGCATTATTAGAATCTACTACCGAAGCGGAAGTTCATCTGCTGCCTCAGCTAGTCTCTAGTCTGCAACAACCTGTTTACTTTATCGCTGGAGATAAAGATAAGGTAATGGAAATTAAATACGTTAACCACTTAGCAAGTTTTCATCCCTCCTTCGCTTCGGCAGACAGTAACGTGTTTCAAATTTCTAACTGCGGACATTTAGGTATGATTGAAGCTCCCAATGAAGTCGCCTCAATTATCATGCAGGTGTTTACTAATCATCAAGAATGAGTAGAGATGCAGGTAAAGTATGATTATTACCTTACCTGCTAAGGAAGCTTCTATTGCCTACTCTTGATAAGCGTCCATTCCCGCACAGGAACAGACTAAATTGCGATCGCCATAGGCATTATTGATTCTGCCAACGGAAGTCCAGAATTTATGTTCTTTTGTCCAAGAAGCGGGATAGGCGGCTTGTTCGCGACTATAGGGGTGAAGCCACTCCCCACAGATAATTGATTCTGCCGTATGGGGCGCGTTTTTCAAGGGATTATCTTCTGGATCGATCGAGCCATCGGCGATCGCCTCAGCCTCTTGATAGATAGCTAACATAGCATCACAATAACGGTCAAGCTGTTCTTTGGACTCGCTTTCAGTTGGTTCGATCATCACCGTACCGATTACGGGCCAGGATACTGTTGGCGCATGAAACCCGAAGTCCATCAGTCTTTTAGCTACGTCATCTACTTCTATTCGCGCTTTTTTCTTTAGAGGTCGTAAATCGATGATGCATTCGTGTGCCACAAAACCTGATTCTCCTTTGAAAAGTACAGAATAGGCTGGTTCAAGACGCTTTGCCATATAGTTGGCATTAAGAATTGCCACCTTAGTTGCTTGAGTTAATCCAGCCTCTCCCATCATGGCAATGTACATCCAGGAGATAACTAAAATACTCGCACTTCCCCAAGGGGCAGCAGAAATTGCGCCAATCGCTTGAGCATCTTTTGGGGTTGTAGGGGTAGCAGGTAAAAATGGCACCAAATGAGGCATCACTCCAATAGGTCCCACTCCAGGACCACCACCACCGTGCGGAATACAGAAGGTTTTATGTAAATTTAGGTGACAGACATCTGCGCCAAAATCTCCAGGGCGGCACAAACCAACCTGAGCGTTCATATTTGCTCCGTCCATATAAACCTGTCCGTCGTATTGATGGACGATCGCACAGATACTTTTGATTTCTGCTTCAAATACTCCGTGAGTTGAAGGATATGTCACCATCAACGCTGCTAGGCAATCCTGATGCTTTTCCGCTTTAGTCTGAAGATCTTTGATATCGATGTTGCCGTGGCGATCGCATTTAACCGCAACTACCTTCATGCCGCACATTACTGCACTAGCAGGATTTGTTCCATGTGCCGATTCGGGAATCAAGCAAATATTACGGTGTCCTTCTCCCCTGAATCGGTGATATTGACGGATTACCTGTAGTCCTGCATATTCTCCTTGAGAACCTGCATTGGGCTGTAAAGAAATTCCTGCAAAACCTGTGATTTCTCCTAGCCAGGTTTCTAACTCTTTAAACAGTTCTTGGTAGCCTTGAGTCTGTTCCAAAGGCGCAAAAGGATGAATATTGCCAAATTCTGCCCAGGTGACGGGAATCATTTCTGAGGTGGCGTTGAGCTTCATCGTACAAGAACCCAAGGGAATCATTGAGGTGGTGAGGGATAAATCTTTGGTTTCTAGCTGATGGAGATAGCGCAGTAGTTCAGTTTCGGTGTGATAGCGATTAAATACTTCATCAGTTAGATATGAGCTTGAACGCAATTGATCTGGAGCGATCGCTATGGACTGGTTATCAAGCAATTCTTGGGAATCAAAAGGTAAATCATTGCTGTCGGCAAAAACTTTCCAGAGAGAAATTAAGTCTTGTTCTGTGGTGGTTTCGTCCAAAGCAATACCGACTGCATTGCGATCTAGCCACCGTAGGTTGATTTGCTTACCTGCTGCCAGTTTAATAATCTCTGCCGCGCTTTTATCGACGGTATTTACCTTAATCGTGTCAAAGAAAGACTGATGATTAATCTCATATCCCAACTGCTTTAACCCTGTAGCTAAAGTAGCTGTGAGTCGGTGGACTCTTTCGGCGATCGCTTTAATTCCCGCTGCACCATGATACACCCCGTACATCGAGGCAATTACCGCCAACAATACCTGAGCCGTACAGATATTACTGGTGGCTTTCTCGCGGCGGATATGCTGTTCTCTAGTCTGCAATGCTAAACGCAATGCGGGCTTGCCGTGAACGTCTTTAGAAACTCCTACTATACGTCCTGGAACTTGCCGTTGATATTTCTCTTTCGTGGCAAAATAGGCTGCATGAGGACCACCATAACCCAAGGGGACACCAAATCTTTGGGTACTTCCCACCGCGATATCTGCGCCAAATTCCCCTGGAGGAGTCAAAAGAGCCAAACTAAGAATGTCTGCTGCTACTGTAGCTAGAGCTTTGGCTTCATGTACTTTAGCAATAAAGGAACTATAGTCATTTATAGTACCGTCTGTAGCAGGATACTGAAGCAAAGCGCCAAAAATCGGCGTAGAGAAATCAAAATTAGCATAATCATCTATAATCACCTCAATATCCAAAGGCAAAGCACGAGTCTTGACTACTTCTATAGTTTGGGGATGACATCCTGCATCAATAAAGAAGGCATTGGCTTTAGTCTTAGATACTCCATAACTTAGGCTCATTGCTTCGGCAGCGGCTGTCCCTTCATCTAGCAAAGAAGAGTTAGCAATTTCCAAACCAGTCAAGTCCACAATCATCGTCTGGTAGTTCAGCAACGCTTCTAGTCTTCCTTGGGCAATTTCTGCCTGATAGGGAGTATAGGAAGTATACCAGCCAGGATTTTCTAGGACATTGCGGAGAATTACCGCAGGGGTAATGCAGTTGTAGTAGCCTCTGCCAATAAAAGAGCGATATACTTGATTTTGCGAGGCGATCGCTTTTAATCTCGCCAAGGCTGCCGATTCACTTTGCGCATCTGGCAACTGTAATGGCTTAGAACGGCGAATTGCTGCGGGAACGGTTTTTTTAATTAAGTCATCTAAACTATCAAGCCCCAATACTTGTAGCATTGACTGAATTTGCTCATCATTGGCTCCAATATGCCTTTGAGCAAAATCGCTAGTTTGATTTGAAGAATTTTTATATGTAGAACTTGCTTGAGATTCCGAAAGAGTCGATGTCTCAGCGAAATTTAAGTTGACCATGTTTATATATAAGTTTTACCTAGCAAATAAAAAATTGTGGTGTATGGCGAATAGTTTGGTTCAATCACCGTTGAGCGCGATCTGTAATAAAGATTAACAAATATAATTCATCATAAGAGTAGCCAATTTGTCAGGAATCGGGATAAATCATTCTGTTTGCCAGCAAATATGTTTGAGGACAACTTGCTTAATGGAGCTTGAAGATGATGAAAGTCTTTCAAACAGAAACATAATATATCGTTGTTCAGTAGTTTAGATAGATAATTAAATAATTATCTATACAACAACAAAATGCTGGCTTATTGTCATCTTATGATTCGTCCATTCCTTCTACCTGAGCGCGATATTCTCTGGCGGAAAGGGCATCTTCCAACTCCTGTTCAGGATCATCAACTTTGACCTTGATCAGCCAACCTTCTCCATAAGGATCGACTGCGAGAGTTTCGGGTGCATCAATAGCTGTTTCGTTTCGCTCAATTACCGTTCCCGATACTGGTGGATATAAATCCTCAACTGCTTTAACTGATTCAATCGTACCTAAAGTTTCTCCTACCTCTACTGCATCACCAATTTCGGGAAGCTCTAAAAAAACTACATCTCCTAGCTGGTCAAGGGCAAAAGCACTTACCCCAATCGTAGCGATTTCACCATCTAAACGAACATATTCGTGACTATCAAGATATTTTAAGTCTTCGGGATATTCTATCTCCATAATTACCCTTATAATCGTGAGCAAAAACTAGTTTACAACGAATAACTCATATTCGCTTTTCTGTTATCTCGACATCATTCGTCTTAATACACAATAGTCTAGCCTGGGGTTTTATTGATTGTCCGAGGAAAAGCGATCGCTAAAATATAACTAAATATATTGCCAAAAATCAAATTATTTTAATAAAATTAGATTAATGTAATGAGTCAAAAAGCCTGGTATGACTTATGTGTCTATCAATAAGGAGTTAACCCTGTGGATGAGAACAAGCAGCATCAAACCACTTCAGCATTTGATCGCAAGCAAGAGGATACTCCTGATGTAGGTGGAGGTCTGCCAGTAATCGAATACTGGGCGGAACATACTCTATCGACCGAAGGCATTAAGCTTTGGAAAACCTTATTACACAAAAGTGCTTGCCTATCATGTTCCTGGGGAACAGGGGGACAAAAAGGAGGATTTACCAACGAGGAAGGAGAGAAGTTACAACGCTGTATGAAAAGCGTTGAGGCAATATCAGCAGAAATTCAACCACCTATTGGCAATAATTTTTTTGATACCCAAAGCATAGAACAACTTCAGCAGCTTACATCCCTAGAAGCAGACAAACTAGGCAGGTGGAGTTTTCCTGTAATTCTCTCTGAAGGCAGCACTCATTATCAAAAAATTAGTTGGGAAGCAATTTATCAACTGGCAGAAACAGCCTTTAAGACAACGCCAGAGAAAGTAGCATCCTATAGTTCAGGTCGTTCATCTAATGAAGCAGCCTTTTTGCTACAGCTGATGATGCGCGCCTTGGGCTCTAATAATTTAGCCGACTGTTCCGATCTTTGCCATGCACCTTCAACTTTTGGACTCAAACAAATATTTGGTACTGGTACGTCAATGGTCAGTCTCAAAGGTTTAACAGAAACTGACTGTGTTGTACTGGCGGGTTCTAATGCTTCTTATAATCATCCTCGTCTGATGAATGAGTTGATCAAGCTACGCCAACGGGGTGGAAAGGTAGTTGTTATTAATCCAGTCAAAGAAAGAGGATTAGTTAAGTTTGCTTCTCCTGCATTTATAAAATCATTACTGACTGGTTCAGATATTGCTAATATATATCTTCAGCCAATTCCTGGGAGTGATGTAGCTCTTTTTGTCGGTATTCAAAAGTCTTTAATCGAACAGGAAAAAATTGACCAAGAATTTTTACAGCTACACACAGAAAATTGGTCAGAGATTATTGCTTATGCTAGTTCTACGCCCTGGGAGACAATTACGGAAACCTGTGGCGTTTCTCAGGCAGAAATTGAAGCTGCCGCTCAAATTATCAGTTCATCACCCAAAGTCGTTTTTGCTTGGGCGATGGGAATTACACAACAGCAAAACGGTGTGGATAATGTAAGCAGTATTGCCAACACTGCTTTGATAACTGGCAATGTCGGGAAGTTTGGGGCGGGGTTAATGCCTGTACGGGGACATTCTAATGTTCAAGGTTTTGGTTCGATGGGAGTTACAGTCAGGCTTAAAAAAGAAATTCAACAGTCTTTGGAAAAACTTTTAGGACGCTCTCTTAGTCGTGTACCAGGTTATGACACCCAAGCTCTTATTGAAGCGGCAGATGCAGGAAAAGTAGACACGCTGATTTGTTTAGGTGGTAATTTATATGGAGCAAATCCAGATAGCAACAAAGTTAAGCGGGCATTAGGCAAAATCAAAACGATTATTTATGTAGCCACTAAGCCCAATTTAGGGCATTTTCACGGTTTGGCTCAACAAACAATTGTTATTCCTGTTCTCAATCGTTTTGAGAATCCCCATAAAACTACAGTAGAGTCTGGCAATAACTTTGTTCGTCTTAACGATGAAGGTCAAACCCATCTCAAAGATTCTGACTTAATTGCTGAAGTTGATTTTCTAACTGAACTTGCTCATCGTCTTCATGGAGAGCATCCTGTCAATTGGCGCAAACTTCAAGATACTAAATATGTGCGACAGTTAATTGCGCAAACTATTCCTGGTTACGAAAAAATAGGCGAAATTGACGAAATAAAAGAGGAATTTACCATTGGCGGACGGATTTTTGAGCAACCTCATTTTTCTACCCCCTCTGGCAAGGCGATGATGTCTGTTACAACCTTGCCTAAATTATCTCTGCCTCAAGCTCAAGACTTCGATGTAACGAATCATACTCAAGGTGTTGTTTTAGCCTTAATGACGGGGCGTAGTTACTCCCAACACAATACAGTGGTTTATAAAACCGCGGACAAATATCGAGGAATAACTCAGCGACACTCCATTTTGATGAATCGCGTCGATGCAGAAAATGCGGGTTTTCATGAACATCAGCGGGTAACTGTCAAAGGAAACGCCAGCCAATTAGACAATATCGAGATTATTTATGGTGATCTGCGTCAAGGTGCTGCTTTGATGTTCTATCCAGAAGTTAACGTAATTTTTAATGCTCCTGTAGAATCTCGTTGTGGAACTCCAGCCTTTAAGCGAGTACCTGTATTTGTTTATACAACTTCCTAATACTAAAATGTCTTATCAAAAAAAGTCCTGTCGATTCAACAACAGGACTCAAGAATTAAAGAATAATTAGCAAGACAATTAGCCAGAAAAATTTAACGCACGGTATTAGCTAAGTTGTCCACACGAATTGGCTTGATAAAGTACATCTTGATTAGCTCTAAGCCGTTAGAAACATAAAGAGGTAACTTACGCAATAGCTTAATTGGCGCAGGTGCATTAGAGTTGGCAACTACCGTTAGTTTTTCATTATTGGCAATGCACTTTTCTAAACGCTGATAAAAATCAGGGTGTTCTACATCCAATACGACAGGAAATACTCTACCCGCAGTTCGATTGGTTTCCTTGATTACGTGCTTGTCATATTCACGAGCATCTAAACCTAAAGACTCATAGAAGTGATGGCGTTGCACATCATTGAGATACATTGTTGCAAACACCGAAAGTAAGAAGAAGCGACTCCACAATCTAGCTTTCCAGTTGTTCAAAAACTGAGGCTGAGACTTCATAATGGCATCAAAGAAGTCACCGTGACGGTTTTCGTCCTGACACCAGTTATCGAAGAAGCTAAAAATCGGATAGATTTCGTTTTCAGGATGCTGTTGAAGATGACGGAAAATAGTGATGTAACGCCAGTAACCAATCTTCTCAGAGAGATAAGTCGCGTAGAAAATAAACTTGGGCTTAAAAAAGGTATATTTACGGCTTTTAGTCAGAAATCCTAAGTCGAGGGAAAGATTAAAGTCAGAAAGTGCCTTATTCAAAAAACCAGCATGGCGTGCTTCATCTCTTGCCATCAAGGTAAAAATCTCTGCTAATACAGGATTTCTTCCTTTCAAACGTCTGCCTAATTCCTTATAAAGCAAAAAACCAGAGAATTCAGCCGTACAGGAACGCTCTAGGAACTCAATAAATACTTTGCGAGTCTCGCCACTGATGCTATCCCACGACTTTTGAAATTGCTCATCTCTAACAAAATGATGGCGGTTATAGTCAACGCGAAACTCTTCTAAAATTGCTTGAAGTTCGTCCTCGTTAAGAGAGATGTCCATGTTAGCCATCTCTTCAAAATCTGTTGTATAAAAACGAGGGGTGAGAATAGTCTCTTCCGCAGGAGATTTGACTCCAGGGCGTACTTCCTCAAACTGCGGTTTTTTAAGGCTGTCTACCATTATTAATACTTAACTTTGTTTCTATGAGGGTAATCTGTGACTCTATTTGCCATCATCAGAGGTTACTAAGTATTTATTCTCTAACACTTGGAAAGCCTTTCCCCAATTTGTTAACGAATGTTTACTACTGAGAGTTCAATGTGGATGGGCTGTGTTCTAATTTATTGATTTTAGTTTTTAGCTAAGTGATTGTGTAACTACTTAGTGCGATTAAATTAGTGCGATCGCTCTCAGGAGGTATTACTATTAATTTTCCGTCAACTATTTTGTTATTTACTCAAGGTTATTACAGCATTTTGTCCGCCAAAGCCGAAGCTAAAACACATTGCATGGTTAATTTCTGCTTTTCTCGCTTGTGTAACTACATCGAGATCGAATGCAAGATCCTTTAAACCAACACAGGGAGGCAAATAACCATACTTCATAGCCATTAAGGTCAAAGCAGTGCTAATTGCTCCTGATGCCCCAAGAGTATGTCCTGTTGCGCCTTTTGATGAACTTACCGCTACCTGATGCGGAAATATCTGCTGAATTAACTGCGCTTCATGGCGATCGTTCAACACTGTACTGGTACCATGAGCATGAATATAGTCGATCGCCTTCGGTTCTAGATTACTGCGTTCTAATGACTGTTTAATTGCTCTGGCTGCGCTACCGTTTGCTGCTTGAGGCGTGCTGATATGGTAAGCATCACAGGTTAAGCCAAAACCGCCAATTCTACCGTAGACTTTTGCTTGGCGACGAGCAGCCAACTCTACTGTTTCTAGAACAAACATTGCCCCACCTTCACCCAGAACTAAACCTTCTCGCGATCGATCGAAGGGATAACAACCCTTAGTAGCTAATGCACCCATCCGTTCAAAAGCAGCTAAAGTTAGAGGAGTGATCGGCGCTTCAACTGCACCAGCAATTACGCGATCGCATCTACCAGTTTTTATTAGTTCATAGCCTCTAGCCAATGCCCAAATTCCCGTAGCGCAGGCAGCCGTTGGTGCTAATACAGGAGCAGTCGTTTGTAGATAATTGCCTGTGAACAGCGCTGGTTGATGAGGTAGAGTTTCCCACCAATGGAAGTCCAAATCATTTGATTGAGGATTGTTTATTTGTGTAGCTAATTTCTCCCAGGTTGCTTGGCAGCCTCGACTAGAACCAACAACCACACCGCACTCATTTAGTGGAATTTCTAGTCCTGCATCGTTTAGGGTATCAACTAAAATTTTTGGCGTTAATTCATTTATATTGCTTGGATCGGGACTAATCAATCCTAAAGGATAAGCAGGAATTCCTTCAAAAATATGGTCTGACTTAATTCCTGACTTTCCCTGTAAAATACTTGACCAAGTTGTTTGGAGTGAACCGAGACAGGAGCTTAATCCTATCCCAGTAATAACCACGTCCATAGGCTTTGAATCTAAGACGACTAGATTAGAGATTCATAACTATAAACCAAAACCAATCTATTTCTTAAGGTTTTCTAACCCTTCTACTACTTTGGCTGTGCTAATGCGATCGCCTTGTTTAATTCTTTCAACTACGTCCATACCTTCAACTACCTTGCCAAAGACGGCATAGTCTCCATCTAGTGATGGTAAGTCTTCTAAAGCAATATAAAATTGTGAGGAAGCCGAATCAGCCATTGCTGAACGCGCCATGGCAATTGCCCCGCGATCGTGCTTGAGAACTACAGAAGAACCAGAAAGTTTAGCTTTGCTGTAGGTAGGCTTATCCTCTCCGTCTAGCTTAATTTCCAGAGGAATGCGGCGTTCTGAACCAGTGGCAGGATCGGTAAATCCTCCCGTACCCAATTGTCCACGGAAATTAGGATCCTTGCCTTGAGGATCTCCACCTTGTGCTACAAATCCAGGGATAACTCGGTGAAATACTAGTCCATCATATACGCCTTGATTTACTAAATCGACGAAATTTCCCGCAGTTGTTGGTGCTTCTGTACCGTTGATTTCAATCAAGATAGGAGAACCATTAACCTGCAATTCTACTTTTGCCATCCCTTCTAATTGGGGCAAATTATTACTCATTTCTTTATTGTTTTTGGCACTCGCCACTTGTGATTGACTAGTTGCCAGATTATCAGATGATGAGGATGCTTGTGAAATATCTGTCGTCGATGTAGCGCATCCTCCCAACACTAAGCTGCCGATCAGCAATAAGGAGAATATTTTAATTAACCACGGATTAGATTTCTGAATCATATTCTAAATTTTAATTTTTTACCGTTTATGACATTGACCGTTGTAGCCTAATTTATGCTCAATTAGTTTAGCTTTATCTGATTCTCAACGAATGTCTCAGACTAAAGCCAAGAAAGAGTTTACGAAGGATGATGAGCCTAATACAGTAATCAGAAAGTAATTAAAAAAAAGGCGATCGCTTGACAGACGAATTTTCCATTAAGCGATCGCCTTACTTAATTTAAACGTTTACAATCCTTCTAAGGGTACTTCTAAAAATCTAGCTAGCTCTGCCCCTTGGTTTTCTAAAGTAGACAGAGCAATGGGTTCACCGACACGAGTTAGGGGAACATCTCTTCTTTTTTTCGATCGCAGATACAAAGCGCGTTTTGGACTCAATCCTTCTCTAATTTCAGCTCTGACAGACTGCACTTCTTCTAGGGGAATTTCTACTTCTACCTGGCGATTTTTACCTGGATATCCCTGACGAGCGATGGTCACTTTTCCTGTCTGTTTATTGAATTCATTGTAGCCACCGCCAACATTCCACAGCAGTAGCAGCCAAAGATATGTTGCCAGTAGTGAACCTGCCACTCCGTAGAAGGTAAGAGCCACTCCTTGAGGGATAAACTGTAATTGACTGGTATCAGAAACCATCAGCAAATTGGTTTTCAAATAGCTTGATAAGCCAGCCAGCAAAAATCCTACTCCTCCAATGGTCACAATTACTGCCCAGAGTAAATTGCTGAGTCGGCGGGAACCCAAAATGTCGTATCTCAAAGTTTTTTGTGTTACCTGGTTGGTTGTCATGAACAATTACCTTAATTTTGATTTATATTTTTTCTGTCTTAAACGGCTTAAAGCTTCAAGCTTTGAGCCAAATCTTCAATGTACAAAAAGATTTTCGCTTTTATTTCAAATTCCAACATGTCATTTTGTAAAACTTTTGCTAATAATTATTTAATAGCTTTATCAGTTATTAGCGAGGCTGAGTTTGGGGCTTAAAGCCTTCTTCGATCCCCTATTGACAGTATTTTCATGTTATTTTTAGGATAAGGTACTTAAGTTATGTTGCAATATTTATTTTGTAACGATACTTTAAGAAAAATTTCATCCGATGACAGGAAAAACTACCTGGTAATCTGGTAAAGTTTTATAAAACTTGGTACTTCTCAAGATTAGCTTGAGTTCGGTACTAAAAGGCATGATAGAAAAGCAAATTTTGACAAATCTTGCAGCCTAACATTTATTTAAGCAAGAGGATTAAAACAATATGACAATAGCAGTAGGACGCGCACCAGCCAAGCGCGGTATCTTTGATGCCGTAGACGACTGGCTCAAGCGCGATCGCTTCGTATTTGTAGGATGGTCTGGTATTCTGCTATTCCCCTGTGCCTATATGGCAATAGGTGGCTGGCTAACCTGCACCACATTCGTAACTAGCTGGTATACTCACGGTTTGGCAAGTTCATACCTCGAAGGATGTAACTTTCTGACCGTAGCCACATCAACCCCCGCAGACAGCATGGGACATTCGCTGTTATTTCTTTGGGGTCCTGAGGCGGGCTGGAGTTTCACTCGCTGGTGTCAAATCGGTGGCTTGTGGGCGTTTGTCGCTCTACACGGTGCTTTCGCCCTGATTGGCTTTATGCTACGTCAGTTTGAAATTTCGCGTTTGGTCGGGATTCGTCCTTACAATGCGATCGCTTTTAGTGCACCCATCGCCGTATTCGTCTCAGTATTCCTGCTCTATCCTTTAGGACAGTCGAGCTGGTTCTTTGCACCCAGTTTAGGAGTGGCGGGGATTTTCCGTTTCATCCTGTTTGTTCAAGGGTTCCACAACTTCACTCTCAACCCCTTCCACATGATGGGAGTAGCGGGAGTACTTGGGGGAGCATTACTCTGTGCCATACACGGAGCTACGGTAGAAAACACATTATTCGATGATGGTGGCGGACAATCAAACACCTTCCGTGCATTTGAACCGACCCAAGCAGAAGAAACCTACAGTATGGTGACAGCCAACCGTTTCTGGTCACAGATATTCGGCATCGCTTTCTCCAACAAACGTTGGTTACACTTCTTTATGTTATTCGTACCCGTAACAGGACTATGGATGGCAAGTATTGGGATTATCGGCATTGCCTTGAACTTGCGTGCATATGATTTCGTATCACAAGAGTTGAGAGCAGCAGAAGATCCTGAGTTTGAGACGTTCTACACCAAAAACATCCTGCTCAATGAAGGTCTAAGAGCATGGATGGCGACACAAGACCAACCACATCAAAACTTTGAATTCCCAGAGGAGGTTCTACCACGTGGTAACGCTCTCTAATTCTGCCGTAAGTGCAGGTCGCGATCAACCCTCAACAGGTTTTGCCTGGTGGGCTGGTAACGCACGTTTAATTAATCTTTCAGGTAAGCTACTGGGCGCTCACGTCGCCCATGCTGGACTGATCGTATTCTGGACAGGAGCAATGACTATTTTTGAAGTCGCTCACTATGTCCCCGAGAAGCCCATGTATGAACAGGGCATGATTCTAATTCCTCACCTAGCAACCCTGGGCTGGGGTGTTGGACCTGGTGGTGAAGTGATTAATACTTACCCCTATTTCGTAGTTGGTGTTTTACACTTAATTTCTTCTGCTGTTCTAGGTTTAGGTGGTATTTACCATGCACTCCGAGGACCAGAAAAGTTAGAAGAATATTCCAACTTCTTCAGCCAAGACTGGAAAGACAAAAACCAAATGACTAATATCATTGGTTATCATCTAATTCTTCTTGGTTTAGGTGCCTTACTATTAGTCTTTAAAGCCATGTTCTACGGTGGCGTATACGATTCTTGGGCTCCTGGTGGTGGCGATGTTCGTTTAATTACGAATCCTACCCTTAACCCAGCCACAATCTTTGGCTATCTAACTGCTGCGCCTTTTGGTGGCGAAGGTTGGATTGTTGGAGTTGACAACATGGAAGATATTATCGGTGGTCATATATGGGTCGGCTTGATCTGTATTGGTGGCGGTATCTTCCATATCTTGACGAAGCCGTTTGGTTGGGCGCGTCGCGCTTTGATCTGGAATGGCGAGGCTTACCTTTCCTACAGTATCGGCGCTGTATCTTTAATGTCCTTCATCGCATCTTGTTACGTATGGTTCAACAACACTGCTTACCCCAGTGAATTTTACGGACCTACTAATGCAGAAGCTTCTCAAGCACAAGCCTTTACATTCTTAGCCCGTGACCAGCAAATGGGTGCCAACATTGGTTCCTCTCAAGGTCCTACAGGTTTGGGTAAATACCTGATGCGCTCTCCAACTGGAGAAATTATTCTCGGTGGCGAAACCATGCGTTTTTGGGATTTCCGTGGTCCTTGGTTAGAGCCAATGCGTGGTCCTAACGGAATTGACCTCGACAAAATTAGAAATGACATTCAGCCTTGGCAATTACGTCGTGCTGCTGAGTATATGACTCATGCTCCTAATGCTTCGATCAACTCTGTTGGCGGTATTATCACTGAGTCCAACTCCTT
Organism: uncultured cyanobacterium; assembly: GCA_963724445.1. Lineage (GTDB taxonomy): Bacteria > Cyanobacteriota > Cyanobacteriia > Cyanobacteriales > Xenococcaceae > Waterburya. The sequence continues at coordinate 14,120 of CAVRWR010000223.1, forward strand.
TAACTTCGTAAATATCCGTCAATGGTTGGCTGCATTCCAGTTTATTCTAGCTTTCTTCTTCCTCATCGGTCACTTATGGCACGCAGGACGTGCTAGAGCTGCTGCTGGTGGTTTTGAGAAAGGTATCGACCGTGAAACTGAACCAACATTAGCTATGCCTGATTTGGATTAATTAGCTAGTTAAAACTGGTTAAGAGTCAGTTCAGTTTAGTTTAATTTAAAAACAAAAAAGCGAGTCTTCATTATTTAGTGGAGACTCGTTTTTTATATGCCTTATTTATTATTTGATTAATTTGATTAAATTGAAATTCTCTATTTCTAGCAATAGACTGCATAAAAAATGAATCGAGACGTACTGAAGAATCATCAAGATGAGAAGATTAACTATCTATCACTATCTTTAGCCAAATATCGTTGACAATAGTTTCCAATCATTGATTGATGCCGAATAAAACTCGGAAGATCGACAAAAAACTGTTAAACGATTATTTCCAGAACACTAAGATATCGACAGTTAGTTGTATCAACTCTTTTATTTATCCTTTTACTTCTTAATATTAGGGGTGTAAATTGTTATGGTACAAGATCTTAGAGTTCAATTTAACGGCATCGAACAAGCACCAGGCACATTTCCCAACGAACAAGGATTAGTCGACATAACTGTGACTAATCATGGCGATCAAATTTTAGCTGACGGCAGTGTCAACATTTTCGCTTCAACAGATCGCGAGTTGGATCTTAATAATCTCAACAGCAACAGCGACTTGATTGAAGGCACACAATTGAACGCACTTCAAGGAACAGACGAGCTACTTGGCACCCTTAATGGAATCAATTTAGCACCTAACGAATCTCGTAGCTTTACGATTGACTTTGCATCTCCAGAATTTCATAATCCCAGCGTTGTTTCACCTGGAGCATATTTCCTTTTTGCCCAAGTTGACCCTGTAAATACCGTCCCAGAAGTCAATGAATCGAACAATCAAAACATCCAGTTTGTTTCTGGAGAAGGAACTGATGCTATTTTGGACTGGAACTCATTATTTCTCAATGCAGTTCAAACCCAAGGCAAATTAGATCGAGCCAATGGAGTTCAACTTACTGATACTACAGTACCAGGAGAAGCTCCCCCTATAGAAGCTAGAGATGCGGCAATTTTGTCGATCGCTCAATACGAAGCAGTTAATGCTATCAGTGGTGATGGTTCTTCCTACTTAGGTATTCCAATCCCATCGCCCCCGCCTGGAGCATCCGCCGAAGCAGCAGCAGTGGGTGCTGGCTATCGTGTTCTTTCGGCACTTTTCCCCGAACAGAAAGCTACTTTCGACCTACAAATACCAGAGTCGGGAGCAGAAATTAATGATAGCGATCAATCTAAAGCCCTGGGTTTTGGTTATGGTCTGCTCATTGCCGACCAAATACTAGCCCAGCGAGCAGGAGATGGTTCAGACATAGCACAAGTACCCTATACCCCAGGAACAGATCCAGGGGATTATAACGAAACTCACGAAAGTGGCTCAGTCAGTGCGCTATTGCCTAATTTTGGTAACGTTACTCCCTTTGTAATTGATGATGTAGCGAATTTTCGTCCTGATGGTCCTCCAGAATATGGCAGCGAACAGTTTATTCAAGAAACTGAGGAAGTAAGACTTTATGGAGGTAGAGCAGATACCGAAACTACTCAATTATTGCGTACTGAGGATCAGACTGAAATTGCCGAATTCTGGGCTTACGATCGCTCAGATACTTTTAGACCTCCTGGTCAATGGATTGAAATTGCTCAAGAAGTAGCTTTAGACCAGGGCAATAGTCTAGCCGAAAATGCCCAGTTGTTCGCTCAACTAAACGTGGCGTTGGCTGATGCAGGTATTGTAGCTTGGAATACCAAATATACCTTTGAGCAACAGCGTCCTTATAACACCATTGTTCAAGATGACCTTACTGGAGTGACTAACGATCCTGACTGGCGACCACTATGGGACACACCTCCTTTTCCTGACTATGTTTCGGGACACGCTACCTTCGGTGGGGCGGCTTCGACGGTGTTGGAGGACTTCTTTGGGGAAGATGTAAGTTTTACAATTGCATCTCAAGAATTACCAGGAGTTACCCGTACTTTTGATGGTATTGGCGAGCTGAGTAGTTTTGACGAAGCAGCCTTAGAAAATGCAAATAGTAGACTTTATGCGGGGGTGCATTTAGATAGTTCCAACCTGGATGGTCTGGCAACAGGTCAATTAGTAGGAGGATATGTGACCGAAAATTTATTTGGTTAGTCAAAGATAATCTCTGAGGGATGATTAATCTAGACTGAAAACAAATACGAACTCTCATGGTCTTGCTGGCTAATTCAGTGTAACGATGGGAGTTTTTTGCTTGCAGTAGCTCGGATAGGACAAGTTTAGTTGTTAAATAGTTCGTTAAGATGAGAGGTAACGAATAGCTAAGATTCCCTAATTTGTCAGTCATCGACATTCAATAATAAATAAATTTTTATCAAAATGCCAGATTTAGAAAAGATTGCCAATCAGCTAGAAAGTGCTAACTCTAAAGATCGTTTATTAGCTTTAACATCTTTGCGAGAGGTCGCGCCAGAAGATGCGGTTCCTTTAATTAAAAAAGTTTTAAACGATGAAATACTTCCTGTACGTTCGATGGCAGTATTCGCCTTGGGAGTTAAGCCGACGGCAGAATGTTTTCCGCTTTTGATAGATCTACTAGCAGGAGATCCAGACTACGGCATTCGAGCAGATGCAGCAGGGGCATTGGGCTATCTCAATGACATTCGTGCTTTTGAACATTTAGTTAGGGCATTTTATGAAGATGATAATTGGCTAGTTAGATTTAGTGCAGCAGTATCTTTGGGTAACTTACAGGATATCAGAGCTAAAGAATTGCTGATGGAAGCCCTCGATAGTGATGAAGTTATTTTACAGCAAGCAGCGATCGCCGCCTTAGGCGAAATCAAAGCAGTAGAATCGGTAGATAAGATCTTAAACTTCGCAGCTTCAGAAGACTGGTTAATTCGTCAGAGAATTGCCGAAGCATTGGGAAGTTTGGGAACAGAGAAAAGTATCTCAGCCTTAAAATTTTTGGCGAAAGATCTGCACCCTCAAGTCAAGGAAGCGGCACAGATATCATTGCAGCGTTTGAATCAGAGTTGATTATATTAAACAGTTGGGCAGTGTTCCATGAAGATCGATTGCTATCAATTGCTAGGATGGGATTTTTGTGATTTATTAAGAACATTCCTGTAGCTCGATAAGCGATCGCAAATCAATGAAAAATTTGCTTAAAATCAGTCTGTGTACTCTTGGTCTGACTCTAATTGCTAATTCCGCTAGGAGTCAGATTACTCCTGATGGCAGCTTGCCAACTAGGGTTAATCAGCAGGAAAACATAACCGAAATTACAGGAGGAGAACAGGCTGGAAGTAATTTATTTCATAGCTTCCAGGATTTTTCTATCGCCACAGGAAACGAGGCTTTTTTTAATAACAAGATTAATATTGATAATATTCTCTCCAGAGTAACTGGCGGAAATATATCGGATATCGATGGTTTAGTTCGAGCTAACGGTACGGCGAATTTGTTTCTGATTAATCCCGCAGGAATAATATTTGGCAACAATGCCAAGTTAGAACTTGGTGGGTCATTTTTTGGCAGTACTGCTACGGGGATTAGTTTTGAGGATGGTACGGAGTTTAGAAGTACCGATACAGCGACTCCGATCTTAACTATTAATGCTCCTATCGGACTGAATCTAAGAGAGACGACGGGGAATATCAGCAGTACGGCGAATCTCCAGAGCGATCGCAGTCTAACCTTATCAGGCAACAATTTAGATCTTCAAGGACTATTAGAGGCGGGAGAAAATCTTACCTTAGAAGCATCTAACACTATTACTGCCAGAGATACTGTTACTAATCCCTTCATTGCTAGCGCAGGACAAAAATTATCTTTACAAGGCGGTACTATTGACCTGTTTATTCTGAATAATCCTTCTAGTGGCTTGTTTTCGGGCGAAAATCAAATACTGCGGAGTGACAACCCAATTAACGGTGATGCTCACTACAATAGCGGTGGCAGTTTCCGCATTGAACAGCTAGATGGTAGTTTAGGGGATTTAGTCAGCCTTGAAGATCCCATAATTCAGTCTCAAGCTGATGTTAGTTTGGCTAATTATGAGGGCGCATCATTACACGTCCAGTCGGGAGGAAACGTCATTATTGATGGTGATGTCAATATTACGAGGGCAGATACGACGGAAAATTCTGTTCGAGAAACAGTCACTCTCTCCAATGGCAACCAGGAAAATATTGATGGTGCTGCTGAACCAACTTTAGATATTCGTGCAGGAACCAATAGCGTTGACTTTCTTGCCGCAGTGGAAGATCGAGTAGGTACACCAGGAAAATCAGGAAGCAAAATCGATATCAGCGGAACTGTTAATAATTCTGGGGAAAAGTTTTTCTTACCAATCAATATCAACCAAATACCGATTTGGCTGCGGGAGATATTAGCGTAACGGCAATTAACACCAATAACCCCTTGGGGAATGGCGGTGATGTAACGATTGATTCGCGTAATAATATCAACATTTCTGATGGCATCAACACTTCATCTTTGGTTAATGCTCAATTAACTACCGATGCCAATATCCAGGAATTTGACCAAGTTACGATTGCTTCAGGTAACGGAGGCGCGATCGCTTTACTTGCAGACAGCAATATTGCTACAGGAAACTTAAACGCTAGCTCTCAAGTTAATTTAACGCTAAATACAACCGTAGATACTATTGAGGAGGCTAATACACCCTTTGCTATTCCCCAGGCGACTGTTCAGACGAATGCAGGCAGGAGATGTTAACTTACGAGCAAAAAATAACTTAGATATTGGTAAGATAAATTCTAGTTCGGCGATCGCCATTAATAGCGACTCAAGGGCTGCCAACAATTTTTCTCTGGTTAGAGCTAACTTAGGGCTGAACACTGCTGATGGTGGACAAATAAATCTTGATGCGGGAAACAATTTAACCACAGACAATATCAGCTCAAATGTTTCCGTTAGCGATCGCCTGACGAGCAATGCTGAAACGACCCCAGAAGCAATTAGCTCAGTTTCTCAAGTTGTGCTGAATATTACCGAAGCGGATATAGGTTCAGGAGGTAATATTTTTTTACAGGCAGGGAAAAATATTAATACTGGTTCGTTAAATTCCTCTGTCGCTTTAAGTAATACATTAAATAATACTGCTACAGTTTTGCCTGACAACCCCCAAGCGATTGATTCTAGCAAGACCACCCAGAGCTATTTCTCAACTTCAAGTATCCTATGGAAACCTTACTATTGGCAGCGGAGGAGCAATTAGGGTTGATGCAGGGGACAGTATAACTGCTCAAGAGTTAAATTCTCGTGTGTTGGTGACGGATAGTATCGTTAACGTGGAAACCACTCCCAACCTTATTCCCTCCATTACCAATGTTGCTCTCAATGTGACCAATGCCAATATAGGATCGGGAGGCGATATCTTCTTACGGGGTCAGGAAAATATTAATACTGGTTCATTAAATTCTTCGGTTTTAGTTAGTAATGATTCGAGCAATCAAGCATTAGTAAATGCGAATAATCCTAACGTTACTACTGATGAAGGTACGCCAGACTCAGCCAATGAGCTACAGGTAGAGGTAACTTATGGGATCTTTGGTTTGGACGGCTCATCACAAGAAGCACCTGTGTCTGAGATTACCCTTGGTAAGGGAGGCACAATTACAGTTGATAGCGACCGCGCAACCGTAGGGGATGTTAATTCATCAATCGGCGTTAATTCTAGTAATACTGTGTTTGCCAGAGTTGATGTCGCAAACGATGCGGTAGCTAATTCCTTTGCCAACAGTAGAATTTTACTAAATGTCATCGGCGATCGCCCTGGTAATATTAGCTTTGAGCAAACAGATATTCAAGACATAGGCAAGCTTAATTTTGCTGCTAGTACTAATGCTGGGAATAATCTAGATGCTGTTGCTTTTGCCAATGGTGAAAATCTGGCAGTTGCTAATGATACTAGGAACGGATCTAATGCTGTTGCTAACGGCAAAAATATCATCGTTTTTGATTCGGCAATTAACACAGCACTAATCGCCTTCGATCTTAATGTTCCTGATGTTGACTATGTAATATACAGAGCAAATAACCTACCTAGCAACAATATTCTACCTGTGGCGTTTAATATGTTTAATACTTGTCCTGTAAATGTAGATACAGTTAATTTAGAACCTCAAGGGATAGAAACCTCTCAGGGCAAAATATATCCTGCTCAAGGTATTACTAAAAACAATGGGCAAATCCGTCTGACTGCAAAACTTACTGGGAGAATCAATAACCGAACTCCTGTTAAGTTCAAGGGTTGTAATTAACACCGAAAGTAAAAATTAAAAATAGTTATTGCCAAGAATTAGATGAAAATGCCAAAAAGTTTTATATTCTGCTGTAATATCTTATTGATTTGTCTAGGTTACTCAGCGACGGTAAATGCTCAAGTTTTACAGAGTGAAAACATCACTGTGTCGGTTGGAAATAAAGCATCTTGGACAGGCAGAAATGGTACGGGGAATCTTAGTTATTATGGATGCGATCGCTCTTCTGAGCGTAATTCGAGCCAAAGCAATCGGCAAGCTAAAAATCAAGCCAACTGCATCTATTTAACTGGAGGAAAAATCACCTGTCGTGATGGAGTTTGTAGTACGCAATGGCAGAATAAAAATTATTCTTATGTCTTGTCTTCACCAATTACCGAAACAAATATTGAGGGTAAAATCCCCTCGACCTTAACAATATATTCTGACTCAAAGCTTGTTTTGGAAGAAAAACTTTATCCTCTGCTTTTTGATAATATTTAAAACTTAAATAGGATTGCTCTGTGCCTGATAAAGAACTTCCTCTGACTGAATCGAAAAATCCCCATCTTCCCCATCTATCCAGAGCAAAGATATATTTATTACTTTCCCTTGGCGGAGTTTGGCGACAGAAAAGCTACGTTTTTTACCCTGATAACTTTTAGCAATGCGGGGTACACAGGCTGCATTCAGATAAACAGTCTCGTCACATACTTCAACAATAGTTCGGCGTTTACCGCGAGGATATTTTAGCTCATGGTGCATGTGTCCAAAGGTAACCAGAGGAATCGATTTACCTGAATTACGCACTTGAATAATAGCTTCGCTAAGATCGCGATTCGCCATAATCTCCCCCCTCAATTTTCCAGTCCCGACCACAAATTGATTCGGTGGAACTTCCTAAACCAAAAGGACCATTGTGAGCAATAAAAATTAGAGTTTCATAAGCAGCATTTTGAGCAGAATCAACTATTTTCTGGGTCGATTCCTCAAAACTATTGAGATCATAGCGATCGCGATAAAACTCGCTATTTCTCCAGGTCGAACCTCCCCAACTAAAGGGACGACTACCTACTACTGAAAGATTAAACTGAGGAAAATCTAATTTAGCAAAACCGACATGGGTTTTTCCCAACAAATCTAGCTGTTGCTGCACTCGATCTTCTTGGGAGCGATCGTAGGGTGCTTTTTGTCTACCCCAAGCAGAGGCACTATACCAAGCATCGTGATTCCCCATAATTACAGCTTTGGGGATTGCCACTGCGGCGATTTTCTGCACGATATCCACTGCTTCATTACCAAAATCGCCCACAAATAAGACCAAATCCACCCCAAGGTGTTGCAAAGCCAGATGATCTTCTGATTCCCATAAATCATGAATATCACCGACTATAGCTATGGTAATTTCAGATTTATCTTGGGTCACTTTTTCATCTCCTGATGTCTTTGTCTCCTAGTTTCTCCGATCCCTCTAATCAATAATCAATTTGACCGCTTCTCAGACTGCGCCGTTATTTTTGCTAAATATAATCAAAATGGTTTTTAAGATGAGCTTAAGATCGTATCTCAAACTCCAATTACGCTGATATCTTAAATCTAGCTTGATTACATCTTCAAAGTTACGTACCTGAGAACGCCCGTTTACCTGCCATTCTCCAGTCATACCTGGCTTGACATCTAATCTTTGCCATTCTGGTATTTGGTAGGTTTCTACCTCTTCAGGAGTTGGGGGACGAGTACCAACCAAGCTCATATCTCCCTTAAGAACATTCCAAAATTGAGGCAATTCGTCTAAGCTAGTGCGTCGTAAAAAGCTGCCGAAGGGAGTAACGCGGGGATCGTTGTCATTTTTGAAAAAAGCGCCGCTAGCTTGGTTTTCTATTTGCTTTTTCATCGATTCGGCATCAGCATACATGGAACGAAACTTCCAAATTTTAAATTTCCTCCCCATCCAGCCACAGCGGGTTTGCTGAAACAAAACTGAACCTTCACTGCTGAGTTTAATGGCGATCGCTACTGGGATGTAAACAATGCTCAAAATACCCAAACCAACGATTGCACCGACAATATCAATTAGACGCTTAAGGATAGATCTTACAGAAGGATGAGTTTCGGGTGACTCTTTGCGGGTCCATTTTTCCGAAGAACTAATGCTTAAAACATCTACTAGTCCTGTCATTGATAGAGTTGCCATTACGGGAGGCTGAACTGATTCTAAAACAAGCTCGATATTTTTCGCCTGCGCCGATTTAAAATTGGCAATTAAAGCACCAATCCCGCTGCTATCGATAAATTTAGTTTTACTAAAATCAAGAAGGATCTGATGTTCAGGAATATTTTGTTGCAGCAAGTTCCCTACAGTTTTCTTAAATACCAAAGCTTCTAAAACAGTCAAACGCTCGGGTATTTGAATAACTGGATTATCCTGAACGGAGGATAAAGGAAACAAGATTTCTGGTGTCTCGTCAATCATTAATTCTCGATTTTAGTTATCAGCAAATTCACACCGCACTTTTAGTAATCAAAGTCTAGTAATTAAAGTCGATTGATGAAAATTAGCAAACGGATTGACCCTAAACCATAAACTATAAAACTAAATTGGCAGATAGAAACAGTTTATTGAACGTTTATTGAACTATCTATTAACATACCCAACTACTTAATGTTACAAGCATTTGTTTGTTTAATTTTGTTAATTTAATTTACCACTAATTCACCCTAATGAAATCCGAGTACTCAGCTCTTAACCAGGGATACAGCAAGCCGCTCTGCAAACTCTGCTCGACTTTAAAGTCGGTTTTCTCTTCTGCCAATTGGCTCTCTACCACCGTTAGTTCTTTCTTTGTCTCTAGCAGCGCTGCGGCGTAGTGCCTGAAGGCGTTCTTCGTATTTTTTTCTTTTGCGGCGACTAGGGGTCATATCAATCAGAGTTTTTAAAGCACTACCAAGACTTTTATAGGCATTGGGTAATGAGTAGCCAAAGCGAGTAGCTAGGGCGATCGCCTTTTCGTCTGCTTCAATTGCTTCAGTGATAGTTTTTTCACTGCTGTTTTTCTGCCATAGTCGATAGCCTGAAATACCACACAAAGACATAGCTAACACTAACAATAAGCCATCTTGTACCCATAGTTCGCCCACAGCACCACCTAAGCCTATTGCCAAGGCAGCCATTTCCCAACCCTCTTTGGGGATAGTGTCGTTTTGTACCCGAGCAACCTCATGCCAGAATAATAAATTACGCTGATCGATCGCCAGGCTATCCCATTTAGCTAAATCAATCTGAATCTCAATTTCATCTTTGCCAATTTCTTCGCTACGGACTAAAGGCGGATTAACTTCGGTGGAGCCTTCAACAATTACCCAGCTTTGAAGTTCTGGAGGAAGGAGGGTTTTCAAACGACGCAGTTCATTGATTTCTGCTCTAGCGGAAGAGGTTGCATAACTCATACGTCTAATAGATTATTTACGATCGATAATTTCTAAGTGTATCTTCTAATGATATCCAAATTTGTTTGCTGTTCTAAGATAATGCTTGGGTTCTGGAAGATTCCCAGATAAACTTAATACTTAACAAATGTTTCAGATTTGGAATTAAAATCTTATGGTTATTCAGACCAAAAAATATCTTCGCCTAGCTGCCTTTCTGGGATTTGGTCTTATATTTAGCGTTATCTTAGCTGAATTTTTCCAAAATGTAGCATTTGCAGGTTCTCCAGAACTGATTGCTCAAGTGAATAGTGATGTTGCAGGAGGGGTGGCACAGGTAAACTTATTCCAGGCGATCGTTCTCGGCTTTGTCCAAGGAGCGACAGAATTTATTCCTATTAGTAGTACAGCACATCTAAAAGCTGTTCCTGTGTTCTTGGGCTGGAATGACCCTGGAGTCCCATTCTCGGCTGTAATACAGCTTGGTAGTTTGGCTGCGGTATTGACTTATTTTTGGTCGGATATCAGTCAAATAACCAGAGGAATGATTAAAGCAGTTAGCACTTCAGATTATGATTCACAAGACTTTTGGCTAGCAGTGGGAATTGTCGTAGGAACTTTGCCAATTGTGCTTTTGGGCTTACTCTTAAAAGTTTTTGAGCCACCATTTTATGAAAACACCCTCAGAAGTATGCCATCGATCGCTATTGTTTCGATTGTCATGGCTTTATTCCTGGCTTTAGCAGAAAGTGTCGGCAAGCAAAAGCGTAATTTCCAAGACTTAACCTTAAAAGACGGTATTTTATTAGGTTGCGCCCAAGCACTAGCAATCATACCTGGAGTATCTCGTTCGGGTTCTACTATGACTACGGGCTTGTTTAATAATCTCGATCGCGCTACCGCAGCGCGATTTTCTTTTCTTTTGGGTATTCCCGCGATCGCCCTCTCAGGTTTGGTAGAGTTAAAAGATATGTTTGATAGCGGCGCAGCTAGTGCAGGGTTGGCTTCTTTAATTGCTGCATTGATATCTTCGGCAGTATTTTCTTATCTGGCGATCGCCTGGTTAATTAAATTCTTACAAAGAAGAAGCACCTGGGTATTTGTTTGGTATAGATTAGGCTTTGGAGTCTTTATTTTAGCTGCCGTGGCTTTGGGTTGGA
>CAVRWR010000224.1:0-7678 GCA_963724445.1 uncultured cyanobacterium
CTTAAGACCAAATTTTTTTTCATTAATTATTACCTCACTACTATCAAATAATTTTACTGACCATAAATTTCGCGAAGGCGTTGATTAATTTTCTCCCGTTGTTCGACTGTCAACTTACTGCGAATTGCCATCAAGCGTTCAAAAAGCAGATTGCTTAATTTTTGCTTTAAGTAAATAACATCTTGACGAGCAATCCGAATTTTATCAGGGGAAGCAGTAGGAACAGTAGTATCTATTAAATTCTGTAATGAAGGCAGAAGTTCCTGATATGTACTGCTGACTTCTGGTTGATACTCGTCTAGGATTTCTCGAATCTGCTCTCTTTGTTCTTCGCTAAGATCTAAGTCATCGATCAACACTTCAGGCGAAAGTGGTTCTTCAGGTGATTGAGCTAGAAGTTGCTCGCTAACGTGAAAATTAGTCTCTGCCATAGCTACATCGGGAATAGAGCTAAAAGCTAAATTTAATGCAACGAAAGAAAACAATGCAGTTTTTATCATTAAAACTCCTCAAACAATAATTTAATTACTTGTGTGAACTACTCTCTTTTACTTTAGGTATGATAAATAGCTTAAGAGAATGGGTTAAACCGATTCATCTTACAACTTCCAGAACTTGGAAATTATAAAGATTAGAACAAGGAATTGTATCTAAACTGTATTTGAACACCTGAGTTGCTCTGATATCAAAGCCTCCAGGGCGAGATAAGCCTAAGACTTTTCATTCGCCAAGATAATTTCATTTATTTTGGCGGTTCTCGACAACGGAATTTTTCCTGGCAAAATTTCAGTTCCTCTTTAGCACACAACGAAACCCTACATGACTCATGCCCGTATCAATCATTTGGGGACGGCGAGCAGCAGGACGATAACGCTGACAATATTCTGGCGCACAGAGGTAAGAACCTCCTTTGAGAACTCGGCGCGGAATCGGGAACTGGGGTTGAGCCGAGTCATAGCTATTTTCCATCGACCCGCCCCGAGGGTTACGCGGCACACAACAGGGCTTGTCAACCTCTTCGGGATGCTGTGCTGTATACCAGTCGCAGGTCCATTCCCAAACATTACCCGCCATGTCGTAAAGTCCATAGCCATTAGGTGGATAGGAGCCAACGTGTTCAGGGGCAGGGGAATGAGATTTAAGATATTTCCAAGGAAAGTCCCCCTGCCAGGTATTGGCCATGGGCTTGCCCTGGGGCATTAGCTCATTCCCCCAAGTAAAAGCGGCAGCCTCTAAACCACCCCGAGCCGCAAATTCCCATTCTGCTTCCGTCGGTAGAGCTTTACCCGCCCATTGGGCATAGGCTACAGCATCTTCATAGGCAATATGTACTACGGGTAGGTGCTGCCGTCTGTTTGAGAGAACTGCCAGGGCCATCTGGATGTCGCCAGTAAGCTCCAGGAGTCCAAGCCCACCACTGGCTCATATTCTTCAGATCTACTTCTCCAGAAGTCATGTGAAAAACTAGGGAGCCTGGCAGTAGCTTTTCAGGAGAAACACCTGGATAATCGGTAGGATTTAGGGGACGTTCTGCCACAGTGACATAGCCAGTGGCTTTGACGAACTTTTGAAACTCTTGGTTGGTAACCTGATACTTATCCATCCAAAACCCGTCTACCGAAACCCGATGCACGGGCTGTTCTTCTGGATAGAAGTCCTTAGAACCCATTTGGAATGTCCCCCCAGGAATCCAGACCATATTTGGTTTAGGCGGTCTACTTGGGGGTTTGTACAGGGGGGAAGACTGGGATTTTATCTGCGATCGCGACATAGTGAAACTACTCTTGATTCATTTTTTTGGTAAAACTTCGGAGGCATCGAAGACGACCTGATCGTACTGCCAGAGTCGCTTTAAAAATTTCAGGGCGCGTTTCTCATTAACTACCTCTTGGGAAAGCTGAATAATCTCGCTGATGGTGCGTTTACCATCGATCGCCCCAATAGTTCATCTTGCGCCCGATCGATTGGCAGTATTAGGTCGGGATAAGTATGGGCTCTATTAATTAAGACAGCTACTGCGCCAGGAGGTAATCGCTCGCGGATACAAACAGTCCAGGGCAGACGGATCGGAATATACTGTTGCCAGTGCCAGCGATCGCGCTGATTGGATGGAGATCGTTTACTCCCAAACTGAATCGGTTGACATTCTCCTGGATAATCATTGCGGTAGGCAATAAACCGATGCTTACTCATTGTTCCCCGCAGCAGTTCAACCGCAGCATACTGAGATTGCTCAGGCAGCTTACCGAGACGGGCAGCGTGGGGCATTTGAGCTACTGCTCCACACTGGGGTAGATAAGCAGCCTGCTCGTACCAGCGACCAAAGGACATCCCACAGCGATCGAGCCATTCATAAAGTTGCGGTACGCTATAGGCACGGTCTTGGGGATGGAGTAAGGCATCAGCTAGGGCATCGGGATGTTTAAAATCTTTTGCCGATCGCAAGACACTGGCGATCGGGTGTTGGGCAGGCAGAGTTTCGAGGGTATTCCCTAAATCCTGTAGTTCCTTGTTCGACGGCTCAATTCCCAACAAACGGCAGTAGTCTTGCATCATATAGATGCCAGTGCGCCCACAAGGATATTTATACTGCGCTGGGAGTCAGTCGGCGTGCGTTTTTCTACAGCTTTGAAAGTGTGTTTGGAGTAACACCAATGGAGTATATCAAAGCGCAAAGATTACAAGGGGCACGGCGAATGTTGAAACAAGCAGAACCCAAAACTGCCAGCATAGCTGCCATTGCTCATCGGTGGGGATTTTGGCACTCGGGACATTTTGCTCAAGCTTACCAAGCAATGTTTAATGAGTTACCTTCTCAAACTTTAGGCGATCGGGTTGTTGAAAAGTAGAAACAGGTTGGCTTAGAGTCTTTAATATTTCAACTAATCCCTAAAAACATTAAATTTATAGATAGTCTAATATTAAGTATATTCTAAATTAACTTTCTACTGGGGGATGTTTGATGAGTGTGCAAACATTAAATCTTTCTTCTTTAGTCGGTCAAATCAGCGATCGCGATTGTTAGAAGCTCTTTGTCGCGATAATCCTGATGTTCGATTAGAAACTGATAAGCTAGGTAACTTAATTTCTATGACTCCTACAGGAACTGAAAGCGGGAAACGAAACGGCGATCTATTTCTTGAAGTAGGAATTTGGAATCGTTCAACCAAGCTAGGGATTGTTTTTGATTCTTCTACTGGATTCAAACTATCAAACGCTGCTGTACGTTCTCCCGATGTAAGTTGGGTCAGAATCGAGACTTGGAACAGTTTGAGTAAAGAACAAAGAAGAAAGTTTGCACCTATCGACCCTGATTTTGTTATCGAATTAATATCTCCGACAGATGAGTTAGAGCAGGTACAGGACAAAATGAAAGAGTATATCGATTGTGGTGTTAGATTAGGTTGGTTGATTAATCCTGATGAAAAACAGGTAGAAATTTATCGTCAGGGTCAAGGAAAAGAAGTATTGGACAACCCTGCTACTTTATCTGGGGAAGATATTATGCCTGGATTAGTTGTTGAACTAGCAGAAATTTGGGAATAGGTATAATAATGTTGTCTATAACTGTCATTTAGAAGTTGAAGAATTTGGATCGTCTGAGAGTCGGCTTGGGGAATTCGAGGGGGACTTGAGAAAATCAATTTGGAATTTTGGAGCCGTATAATCGGCTGGCAGATGGTTTTCAGGAATAGTGGTTTGGTTACCATCGCGAACCGATGTGTACTGGGGAGACATGATTTCGATGCCCTCTTCGTTGCATTTATCTTGAATGTTTTGATGTAGTTCAGAATAGATGAACTCCATTTTTTCTGGATGGTTGGTAAAAGCTTTGAGTCCGTAGCTGACGTAAAAATCGTCGAGGGAGGTTTGGAGTACAAAAGGTTTTGGGTTATCCAAAATATATGTTGTCGCCAGGGCAGCATTTATCAATGTTTTGTGGAGCTTCCGCCAGGGAACATCATACCCTAGGGTTACTGTAGTATGTAAGATTAGGGGAGTATTCGACTCTCGAATTAGAGCAGTATAATTAATGATACTGTTACTGAGTAAAATGCTATTGGGAATTGTCACCAGCTCCCGATCTAGGGTACGAATCCGAGTCACCAAAAAGTTTTTGTCCTCTACATCACCTAGCTTGCCCGCCACCTCTATACGGTCGCCTACCCAAAAGGCACGAGTATAAATCAGAATTATCCCAGCAAATAAATTGCCAATTGCATTGGTGGCTCCTAAAGATAACAAGGCCCCGATAAAAATAGAAACGCCTTGAAAACTCCAGAATCGGAATTTGGTAGGTAGAAATAGGAACTAGCAAAGGCCAGAGCAATTATGAAATAGGTCAGCAAGCGATGAGTTGGCTGTGCCCATTCCGGGGTAAAATCCTGGTAAAGTAAAAACCTCTCTGGATAAAGCCGAAAAGAAAAAATGGGAAAACCGAATGAGATAATGGGCAATAATAATAATCAGAACTATCGACATTAAATTTGGCAGGTAATTGATAAAAGCTTGCCCAAATCGCTGCAAGTTGCTTAAGAGCAAACTCCACAGTGTCTTTCCCAACTTGCGGGTAGCTGGAAATAAACTCAGTACCAAAGCGAGATAGCCGAAGATCGCTGCCAAAGTTAGCACTCTGCGAAATAACTTGGTAAGTATCTTTAAACAAGCCGATAATTGGGAAGAAGAAACCAGTTCTAGACTCTGAATCTGAATGTTGGGAATGCGGCGATTCCTTCGCTCATCCAGCCACTCGTCGATCTGAGGAGTTATCTTGTTTAAGAATGTTAAAATCAGCAAAAGTCCGAGGGTACTCAGAATTGCTATAATTGATGCTCGAATTCGAGATTGAACGCTGCGCTCTTCTCGGTATCGATTGACAGCTTGCTGAAGTTTTTGAATATATTCTCGAGCTAAAATCTGTCGAGTTTTGCCAACTGCTTGAGCATCCTTATCGGTGATGGCGAACAGCAATACATCTTCTGCTGCCACTAGCGTAGCTCCTTCAATATCCGAGCTGTGGAGTGCCTCTACTGGAATTGTAGATTTAGCAAACTGCTCGATGCGATGCTGTTGCGCTAAAGCTCGCTGTTCAATCGAGGGCGAAACCCCTTTAGTTTGTAGAACGAACAAAGGGCGATCGTTTAACTGAACTGTTACGCTAGATGCATTGTTGGTTAATGTAGAAGAAGATGTTGGCAAGGATTGCACGGGAGCGTAGGGGGTGTTTGCCAAGATTAAGGCTAAAAAGAATCCCACAATAAATATTACCCACTGTCTTATAAACATAATCTAATTTTCAAAAAACTAGAGTGACAAAAGCGTTCCACGAGCTGCCATCGGCTAGCTAGTAATGAATAAAAGAAACGATTGGCAGTCACAGAGAAGACATACTCTTACTATTAATGATAGTCACCTGACAGTTAAGACCGAACTCTCATTGGTGCGATTGCGCCCGCACAGAAGCGTGGTTCTAGATGTTTAAGGGAATGACACTGGTGAAGCCATCATGAGGCTATCCCGTTTAGGAGAATTAAGCAAAACCCCGATCTAGGTCAGGAGACTTAATCAGCGAACAGTGGCAATAACGATGAAGACTAATCCTGACTTTCCCGTCCAATCTAACTCCAAGCCCAACAAGAAAAGCAAAAAAGCGAACAGCTTTTCCATAATCAATCCCAATGCTGCTGGAATAGACATTGGGGCAGATAGTCATTGGGTGAGTGTTCCACTTATTCCTAAGTAAAATTATTTCATAGCGATCGCTAGAAAAAACATCAGTCATTGGTTTTTTCATGGCTTGGGTCCAGTGGTGCTACCTCATGGGAACGTGAAACTATCCGTAAGTAGAAAATTAGCCCAATCGCCGCGATTACTAATGCAATGCCAATACCCACCTGCATAATGTCCTCCCCATCCCACTTCACCACCGCCCCAGTAAAATTAATAACCAGAATAACAACCACTACACTCATCAAGATAATCTTCAGTTGCTCGAAATCCTCCAATTTGAGCCAGGGAGGCAGGCGTATGGTGCTATCAATAAACAAACGATAAAGCCCCAGAGCAAAGATATAAAACACAATGCCCACAAATAACAAATCGATCACTTCAATAAAATCGATCGATAGCACTTTTGTTGTTTGAACGGTAAACTCAAGCTCATGAAAGATATTCAATATCAAGTTAATTGTCGTCAAAGCAGCATCAAGGACGATGGCGAATGCTCCGACTATTGCCGTAATGACAGCTATGTAGATTAGGTAACGGCTACTGAATAGAAGACGTTTCATTATGGGAGGATGCTCCTTGCCGAATGTAATTAATATAGAGACTCCCTACAGTAGAAGTTGGTACTGCAGGCACGAATACGGTACAGGTTTCATTTTTATGTTTTTCAATTAACAATTAATCCAGCAATTAGAGTCTTAATGATTTTATTAAGCACTAAAATCGCTAGATAAGCTGGGAGGATTACTAGAAAACCAGCCAGAAAAGTAGTCGTTATTATTTGGTATAAGTTTTTCTTCGATTGGGGTTGAGTGCTTGAAGTCATTATTAATTGCCTCTACAGTTGGTTACTCTCTAGTGGTACGATTAGGATGATTCTGGGTATAATTATTTGCTCTCAGTGACCCTCAAATTTCGAGTGGTTAATTGGCTTGTTCGTAGGACTTGCCTTCCTGGTTACTGGCATATCCTTGATTAAGCTTGGATTTAGTTTGGTCTGGCAGTAAATGATATTCTGTAAGTAGAACCGATTAAGCCAACCCCGAGATAGGGTAATTACGAGAGCGGTCGGTTTCAACTTCGCGCTCAACTGCTGTTCGATAAGTATCTACTACGTGATTGGGCATAAAATCTCCATTCTGAGATAAAAATGACCACTCCTGCCCTACATGAACGTAGGTGCCTACAGATTGAGTAGGAGGCATTAAGGGCATAGCATCTGCTAAATTAGCGACTCGGTAGCTATTGGGGACTTGCTTGGCGTGGAGTGTGGCAAAGGTAGGATTGCCGACACGAGAACAGGCATATGTATAGAGTTGAATTTGCTCCCTCAGTTGAGAAATATTGAGAGCGATGTCTAAGGCGGCTAAAACTGCTAGAGCAGCTCCTAAGCTGTGTCCCGTAATGTAGCAGGGGATAGTGGGAGCGAGTTTTTGGGCGACTTCTCGGGGAAGCGGCTGGACAATTCTTAAATAATTTTTGATAAATCCTTCGTGAATTTTGCCGAAATATTGACCAGAAATCGGGTCGGTGTAATCTTTTTGTACGGCAGTGATATTGTTAATCCATTCTACTGTAGTTTGGGTTCCCCGAAAGACAATGATATTGTTTTCTGGAGAAGACAAGACAAATCCCAAATAAACGGGAATTTCTTTAGTCACTTTTACCATTTCCTGGATCGCTTCTCCCACCTGTTCTTCAGTCTTATCCAGATTTTCTTGAAGCGGATCTGAGGAATTGCTGGAGTTAGAGGTTGGCACTTGGACGGCAACGGTTTGTGATATTTCTGCTTCTTGGCCTTGGAAAGAGGCTATTTGAGTATAGCGATCGAGACTGGGTAGATAAGCGTCCAGCTCTTGAATCGAACCATCATAGGTAGGGATGGTCTTGCCCGTTAAATACTGTTGGGTAGCTATCTTACTACAAGTGATTAAAAGCTTTGATAACTCTC